>NZ_MUET01000028.1:0-32745 GCF_001995685.1 Salinivibrio sp. IB282
GAGCAGGGCCCAACAATCACGAGAAGCCGCTGATCGTCGCCATTTAGAATGCGACTGATCGCCTGTCGAGCGGCGGTGATATGGTGAGCAACACTGTCGCTGATGGGGTGGGCAGCTTCCACCTCTGCGGGCGTGGGCATGGTATCGACCACGCGTGTTCGAAGCTCATCGGTTTTCAGGGGCATAGAGGACAGCCTTCCTCACATCTTATTCTGTTGCGAAGCCAGTAAGATAGCAAAAAACGCCGCCCATGAAAGCATCAATGTGACATCTGTTGGATTTTTCTTATTAGAATGCCCTCTTGGCTGGGCAGCGTGCGCCTCGGCCAAATAAATGGCGGAGGCGCACAATGTTTTAGGATGAGCAGCTTAGCGTCAAATCTTTCTCATCATCATTGGGGCGTTGGGAAAGGTGGTCGAGGTCGCTGTGTGATCGAAAGGGGTCAGCCAGAACACGCATTAAATCGTGCGTTGGCTGCATGTCGCCTTGTTCTGCCGCCTCGATTGCTTGTTGGGCCAAATAATTACGTAAAACAAATTTAGGGTTGGTGGCCTGCATGCAAGTGAGGCGAGTGTTGTCGTCATGTGCCGCTACCCGTTGGTGGTACTCGCTTAACCAAGCCGTTAATGTGTCAGCATCTGATACGAGGTCGTTAAACTGGCTGAGTGTCTTTGCGCTTAATAACGCATCTTGTGTGATGTGGCTGAGCCTATGAAAGAACAGGGTATAATCGACACGTTGAGACTCGAGCAACGAAAAGAGGGCATTGAACAACTCACTGTCTCCTTGCTGGGCATCGGAGATCCCGAGTTTATTGCGCATTACCTGACTATAAGCAACTTGGAGGTGATGCTCGTAACCGCCGAGAATGTCGTTAATCACGTCACTTTCAAGCAGCGGCGTAAAGGCGTAGCCAAGCGCAGAGAGGTTCCATAGCGCAATAGCCGGTTGCTGATTAAAGGCATATCGCCCGGTGTAATCAGTGTGGTTACAAATATTACTCGGATTGAAATCATCCAAAAAAGCATAGGGGCCATAATCGAAGGTCTGGCCTAAAATCGACATATTGTCGGTATTCATCACCCCGTGATTAAAGCCGACTGCCTGCCACTGGGCAATCATTTCTGCCGTGCGTTCGACAATTTCCTGTAGCAATGCGGCATAGGGCGTCTCGGCCTCGGCAAGCTCAGGGAAGTGGCGTGCAATGACATAATCAGCGAGAGTGCGCAGCGCATCGTGCTGTCGGCTGTAAAATAAGTACTCAAAGTGGCCAAAACGCACGTGGCTCTCGGTAACGCGAAGCAGCGTTGCGGCGGTCTCGATACGTTCGCGCATCACCGGGGTATCGCTGGTGGCCATGGCTAATGCTTGTGTGGTGGGGATGTTGAGCCCCCTCATGGCGGCGCTAGCGAGATACTCACGGAGTGTCGAACGCAACACCGCTCGACCATCGCCGTGGCGGCTATAGGGGGTTTTTCCCGCCCCTTTCAAATGCCAATCCCAGAGTGTGCCTTTATCATCACGCCACTCCCCCAATAACACCCCACGGCCATCACCGAGTTCAGGGTTATATTGACCAAATTGGTGCCCTGTGTATTTCATTGCAAAGGGTTGGCGGCCCGCAAGCGGCGCCTCCGCAGACAGAATCGCTCGAAAGCTTTCACTGTGAATGTCTGCCGTCGTTAATCCAAGCTCATCAGCCAGTGCGGCGTTGTATGTTAGAAGCCGGCCATTGTCGAGGGGAGTGGGTTTCACTGCATTGCCAAAAGCACTGCCTAGCTGGCTAAAGCTAAACCGAATGTGTTCACCATCAAATACTGCCATATCTTCCCCCTTGGTTTTATGGTGTAAGCCTAACAGCTTAGCGGTGGCTAACAAGAGATAGAATGTAGGGATATTCGCTGGCATGGTTTGGTGTTTTTTTCCTCACCCACAACGCATTTCTTCCACATCTGAAGGACAAATTGCGTATACTCACAGGCATTATTTTTTACAGCACTGAGACAATGATTAAACTAGGCCAATACAACACATTGACGGTAGTGAAGCAGGCAGACTTCGGCGTGTTTCTTGATGGTGATGAGTTCGGCAATATTTTGCTGCCAACTCGGTACGTCCCGGAGGATACCCATATCGGCGACGAGCTTAATGTGTTCATCTATTTTGACTCCGAAGATGACATTATTGCCACCACTGAAACGCCGTATGTGCAAGTGGGCGAGTTTGCATCGTTGCGCTGTGTTGGCGTGAATTCGGTCGGGGCGTTTGTCGACTGGGGGTTAAGCAAAGATTTATTGGTGCCCTTTAGCGAGCAACGTACGCGCATGGAAGAGGGTAAGCCTTATGTGGTTCGCGTATACACGGATAAAGCCTCGGGCCGTATCGTCGCTAGCCGCAAATTCAACAAGTTTATCAGCGACGAAAAGCCGCGTTTAAAAGCGGGTGACAAAGTGTCGGTCATCATTACGGATATCACTGATCTCGGCTTTAAGTGCGTGGTGAATAATCAGTACTGGGGGCTTATTTATCGCGCTGAAGCGTTCGGGAAGCTGTTTATCGGTAAAAAGCTCAGTGCCTTTGTAAAAACCGTGCGTGAGGACGGCAAAATCGATCTTGCCCTACAAAAGCACGGCAAGGCGCGGGTTGATGATCTGAGTGACAAAGTGATGAAAACGCTTGAGAGCAAAGGGGGCTTTCTACCACTCAATGATAAGAGCTCGCCGGACGCTATYTTTTCTCTCTTTCGTACCAGCAAGGCCACGTTTAAAAAGACGTTGGGCGGACTTTACAAGCAACGTAAAATTCGTATCGAAGCGGACGGGATTTACCTGAACAAGTGACGGTGTCACTTTCTAAGCGTAAAAAAATACCCGGAACGTCCTGTTCCGGGTTCAGGGAAAAGGCTCAAAGAGCCATATGCCAATATTTAGGTTGTGATTACTAAAGTGTAGTCTATCAATAAAGGCTTGCCAGTTTGTGACACGACTTTGTGGAATAAACAGTATTATCAGGGGCCTAGCGAGTAAGCCAAGGTCCCTGATTTGCTGTTAAAGCGCCTATCGATGGTCACTTTGTACGGCGTTTATGGTGTTGGAATAGCGGTTCGCCATTCTCGCCATACTTTTTTGCTCTCACTGTGCAACAAGAAATGGCGATGATTATTGGCCACCGGCTGCAAAGGTTGATCGTCTGGAGTTGAGAAAGCAATACCGCCTTTCAGCAAACTATCAATGGTGCCACTTTTTAGATCCGCCCCTGTCAGGCCGATGGATACATCGACCCCGGACTCGTTCCAAAATACCGTGTTTTTACGAACCAGGTGCGCATACTGTGGCGCGACTTGTAGCTCGAAAATGACTCGGTCAGATAGCTCGCCTAATTTAACGCTAGAGACGATACCCACTTCTATATCGCGATGTAACACGGGTGTGCCAGGGGCGATAGAGTGGCGAGCGTCACTCTCCAGGATGAGTGTCAGCCCTTTTGGATATTTGGGCGAGTCATGGAGAGTGAATTGTTGGGTGAAGTCGCCCTCGCCGGGGACCACCGAGATATAGGTGCCAAATAGTGAGTCCAAGTTCTCTGTTTTAGTGAGGCTGAGGACGGGTTGAGTGAGCCAGAAATAGCTGCCGGTGCGCGCAAGCGCATTTTTGTATTCAGGGTAGAGACGAGCCTGAATGGTCACGTTTTCGTGGTCGAAGTCGGGGCTTAGGGTGATCACTTCGCCAACATCGACTCCTTGATAACGGATCGCGCTGCCCACTTTCACCCCGTTGGCCTGGTCAACCGTTAGCCTGATATCAACACCGTATTGGGCGGCGTCTTGCTTTGAGGGATAAAGCTTCCAATCGCCGTTTCGTTGATTACTGATGCCAGGCATGGTGCCGAACGCGATACCGCCGTTAACCAGTGACCGCAACGAGCCTGTATTAATTTCGACGCCGCTGAGGTTAGCTTTGATATCCAGCCCAGATTGATTCCAAAATACGGTTTGCGGATTAATCAGATGCTTATAGCGATTATTCACCGCGATGGCGATAGACACACTGTTGCCGTTCAGCTGATACCCTTCGACGTGGCCGACCACAAAGTTACGGTACATCACCGGGCTGCCTTCGCTCACACCGGGCATACGACTCGCCACTAAGGTAAAGCGTGTTTCACCGCGGGCATCTTGCTTGGCGTGCTTCGCTTGGATAGGGGAGGTGTACAGTGGATACGTCTTCTTAACGCCTTTTGCCCCTTCACTGGTAAAGCTTAAAGCCGGATCGGCAATTTGCTCCATCGCTGGCACGACCACATTGAGACCATCACCACTGAACTCGCCCGTGATCCCACCGAGAATAAAAAACTGCGATTGTTGCTTCACCAAATGGCGGTATTCTGGGTAAATGAGCAGCTTCAAAGTGACAGTGTCACTTTCGTTAAGCCCGACACGGTCGATAAAACCCACTTGAATGCCACGATGTAATACTTTGGTGTGGGGAGTTAAGCCGTAGGCATCGTCTGCGGTTAAGGTGACCGTGAGGGCATTGGCCAGTTGCTTTTGCTGTTGGTGCCAAGTGCGGGCAGTAAAGATATCGTCAGGCATCGCGGGATCAGCATCTGCCGAACCAGGCTGGATCGCCAAGTAGTTGCCGAGGACTAAATTCCCCAGGTTCTTTAGTCCATCAAAACCAATTTGTGGCTGTTCTATCTGAAAATAGGTGTCTTGGTTGAGCAGCCAGGTCATGCTGGGGTCAATGTGCGCGGTCGCGACAGGCTGCTGTTGCTGTGCGTCGATGTCAATATGGGTAATTTCACCGATTTCTAACCCTTGATAGGTGATCTTCGTCCCCGCGCCGGGCAGCCCATGTTGTTCAGGGAGCGCTATTTGTATCGATTGACCGCGTGCAGCCTGTGAAAGGCTTTGATAAAGCTGGAAAGGGCGACCTTCTTCAAGTGTTGGGCTTGCTTTCGGGGAGTCGAATGCAATGCCACCGGCAATCAAGCTCGCCACACTCTCGAGCTGCACGTCAACACCAGACACATCAACATTGGCTGTTACACCACTGATGGACCAAAAGCGTGAGTCTTGTTTGAGTAAATGCGAGAATGGCGGCTCAATTAACGCGGAGAGCGTCACCCCTTGCGAATCTTGATCAAGCCGGTAACTGTAAATTTCGCCGACACGAATTTTCCGATAGTAAATCGGCGAGCCGACATTGAGTGATCCTAATGTCGGTGCGTGTAGCTTGACCGTTGTGCCGGCTTTATCGGCGATGTCTGTCGGTGGTTCGTCACGCGCAACAAAGGATAGGCTGGGGTCGCCGCTACCCGGTTGTAAGGCAATATAGTTGCCTGAGACCAAGGTTTCGAGGCCGCTGATGCCAGTGATTGAGGCGCGTGGTTTCACAAGCCAGAACTCGGTGCCACTGGTGAGCAGTTGTGTTGCTTCTGGATAGATATTGGCATCAACATAAATGCCGTCCAAGTCATCCGCGAGTGTAATATTGCGCACCTTCCCCACTTCTAATCCTTGGTAACGGATCGTGGTTTGGCCAGCTTCTAATCCTTGCGCATCGCTAAACACAATTTGAATCCGCTGCCCCGCTTCACTGATGGATTGAAATAGCAGCCAAGCGGCCATCAATAAGGCTAATACAGGCAGTATCCATAGAGGAGACAAGCCATAGCTGCTTTTAACGATCGGTGAGGGTATGTCTTGTTTGTCGCTCATGATGATCCCATATCAAACGCGTATCCAGAAATTCAGTGGCAAGCATGGTTAATACCACGACCAAGCCGAATGCAATGGCACCCGGTCCAGGCATAAAGTCCATAATGCGACCACGATCGACTAAGGCRACCATAAACGCAATCACGAATAAATCCATCATCGACCACTTTCCAATCCATTTCACGCCTCGGTATAGCCACATATGTTGACGTGGTGTGATGGCGGTAGTGCACCGTAAGCTTATTAATATCAAACTTAGCCCTAGTATCTTTGCAACGGGCACGACGATACTGGCAGTAAAAATGATCGCAGCGATGCCTGGCATCCCATTATTAATCAGACTCGCGACCCCAGAAAAAATGGTGTCTTCAAGTCGAATGCCGTTGGAGAACAAAATGGAGATTGGGAACAGGTTGGCCGGAAACAGAAAAATGGTCGCGGTGATCAAACAGGCCCAGGTTTTTTGTTCGCTGCGTATCAGACGAGGATGAAGCACTTGGTGGCATCGAGTGTCTTGCTTGACGGTTTGAGTCAGCCCACAGTGGTCGCAGCGCACCAGTGGCGCATTATTGGGCAGCGGCGTTGGCTGTGCAAACGCATCCCAATATCTTTGCGTATTGACCCGCACCAGTAAAACCGATAGCAAGATTTGTATCGTCGCATAGCAGGCAAGCCCTACGGAAAAGTGCAGGGTGGCGTAATCTTGGATTTTAAAACAGGCGATGGCTAAGCTAACCATTAAAACATCCGCCATCACCCAGTGGCGGCTGTGCGCAATCACGCGCACCGCTGGACGAAACCATCGGATAGATTGTCGGCGTCGAGAGAGGTGCAGCACCAATAAGGCACAGGTAAATAAAAGCGGTGCGAATGACGCACAGAATATGACGAGGCTGGCGACAAATGGAAATGAAGACCAAAGTATCTCGGCACCGGTAAGCACGGATGTGGTGATGGTTTTTCCCAGTAAATCGATGGAAAGGAGTGGCAGAAGGTGAGCGGGCAGAAACAGCACCAAAATCGTCAGCGCTAAGGCTATTTCCCCATTAAAAGATAGCCGCCGTCCGTGTGCGAGCTTGGTGGTGCAGCGTGGACAGATCGCTAGGTGATCGGAGCCTGTTTGGCACGGTTGTAACACCAGATCGCACCCCGAACACCTCGTTAAAGGTGGAGACGTCGCCCACGGTTTGTCTGGTGATTGTGTCATGGTCTACTTTCCCGCCGCCTGTTGTATTGGCCCATACAAGGTTTGATAGACCCCGGGCGCATTAACAAGCTCTGTGTGCGTGCCTTGTTGGGTCACTTGTCCTTCATCCAACACATAAATCAGATCGGCTTCTTTAACTGCCGAGAGACGGTGAGCAACGATAAGGGTTGTCCGTCCCGCCAAAAATGTTTGCATTGCTTGGTGCAGCGCGCGCTCAGTGGCCGTATCTAGCGCTGACGTGGCTTCATCTARGATAACCAGTTTAGGGTCACTCAGTAGCATGCGTGCAATCGCCACGCGTTGTCGCTGACCGCCAGATAAACGGATCCCTTGGCGTCCAAGCGGTGTATCGAGTCCGTCGGTGAGCTGTGTTACCACATCCCCCAATTGGGCGTGCTCGATAGCTTGCCAAAGCGCGGTGTCAGCGAGATGACGCCCCAAGCATAAGTTATTTCTCAACGTATCATTAAACAGTACAGGCTGTTGCAATACCACGGCAATTTGATGACGGAGGGCATCCATGTCGACATGATTAATCGAGTGGCCGTTAAAGCGTATATCCCCTTGTTCTACCGGATACAGTCCTAACAGCAACTGAATGAGGGTTGATTTTCCGCCGCCACTGGCACCGACTAATGCGACACGCTGGCCGGCAGGGATATCCATGCTTAAACCATTGAGTACCGATTTATCCTCATCGTAAGAGAAGCATAGGTTATCAATTTCGACCGTTAAGCCCGAGTCCTGTGCGTGGGTGGCGATACGACTGGGATCAATGCCCGCGGGCCGACGCGGCTCTTCGGCCAGTTGTAAAACCTCATTAATACGTGTCATTGCGGCTTTAGCACTGTACCAAGCAAATTGGATCCCGAGCAGCTCTTGGACCGGGCCGAGCATAAACCACAAATAGCCAAATACCGCAAACATCAGACCAATCGACAAATCGCTGAAAAAGACCATGCCCATGGCCACGGCGCGAAACAGCTCAAAACCGATCAAGAACATCAAAAATGATAAACGTCCTGCGGCTTCTGACTGCCAGGCATACTTGTCAGCACTGTCTTTAATCTCACTGGCACTGTGGTCAAGTTGACGTAAATATTCACGCTCTCGATTGGCGGCACGAAGTTGATACAAGCCGTCTAACGTATCCACGAGACGTTGCTGGAAACGCTCAAAAGATTGGTTTTCTTCTGTTTTAAGATGCTTAACCCGTTGGCCAAGGGTGCRGCTTAATGCCACGACAATGGGATTAATTAGCAAGATGAACAGGCCGAGTCGCCAATCAATCCAAAGTAGGACAACCGCGGTGCCAGTCACCGTCAACAGACCAATAATAAACTTGCTTAGTGTGGTACCAATAAACTTATCGATGGTTTCGACATCGGTGACAAGGTGAGAGGTAAGGCCGCCACTCCCGCGTAATTCGTATTCACGCATACTGATCCGCCCGAGCTTGGCAATCAAGTGTTGGCGAATCTTGTAGGTAATCGCTTTGCCGACGAGCGTGAACTGGCGGCTTTGTAAAATATTGAGTCCCTGGCTAATCACACGCATCAACACGACAATCACCAACACAGCGGCGATATAGACGGCCGCATGCTGCCAGCTCGTTGGGAGCAGGGTGTTGAGTACCGCAAGCCCCCAGTCTGGCTTGTCTAGCAATACCTCATCGACCAATAATGGCATGAGTAACGGAATAGGCACACTGACCAAGGTGGCCGCAATGGCTACCACATTGGCCCAAATAAGCCGAGTGCGATGGGGTCGAGCTTGGTCAAGAAGCCAGCGCCAAGTGATCATAAATAGGGTTACTCAATTGAAAAGTCTTTGGATTATTTCTATTGTAATGGTCTTGTTGTTTGAGATGCAGTGATTTATGGAAAACAAAGCTGATTTTTACCGTTTGTTAACCCAACAAGCGGTTGCGTTATGCGAAGGGGAACCCAACCTTATTGCAAAACTGGCGAATATAAGTGCGTTACTCAATAGCCAGCTTGAAGATATTAACTGGGTGGGTTTCTATCTCGACGAAGGCGCAGAGTTAGTGCTCGGCCCGTTTCAAGGCCAACCAGCCTGTGTACGTATCCCTTATGACAAAGGGGTATGTGGGGCGGCCTATCGCCAAGATACCGTGATGCGAGTAGAAGATGTTCACGCCTTTGAAGGACATATCGCGTGTGACGCGGCGAGTAACTCGGAAATTGTGGTGCCTGTTCGGGTCAATGGCCAATTACAGGCAGTACTGGATATTGATAGTCCAAGTATCGGTCGCTTTGACCAAGAAGATGAACATGGACTGGCTACTTTGGTCAAAGAAATGCAAAAACACTTGTGATTTCGCCAATCTTGGTAGTTTTTTCATATCAGGTATCTATAATACGCACCACTTTCATACTTAAATACACGTAGATACGCTGCTGTGGTTTCTCGCAGCAGGCCAGGAAAAAACATGGAAAATACTGAAAAGCTCGCGAACAGCAAAGAAGTCATTGCCTACATTGCTGAACGTTTCCCTAAATGTTTTACTGTTGAAGGCGAAGCCAAGCCGTTAAAAATTGGTATTTTTCAAGATCTTGCGACACGTCTTGAAGGCGATCCCAAGGTAAGCAAAACCCAATTGCGCGCTGCGCTTCGTCAGTACACGTCTTCCTGGCGTTATCTGCACAGCGTGAAACCAGGGGCGTCACGCGTTGACCTTGATGGCAATGCGTGTGGCGAGCTTGAGCAAGAGCATATCGACCATGCTGCGCAGACCTTGTCAGAAAGCAAAGCGCGTGCGGCAGAGCGTCGTAAGCAGCAACAAGCGAAAAAGTCAGAAGGCCAGGCGAAAAATGCGGGTAAAACCGCACCAAAAGGCAAAAAGGCGGCTGCGCAATCAGCGAAAGGCCGTACGAGTAAACCAAAGCCCGCTAAAATGACTAAGAAAGAGAGTGAGCCACGTCGCGAACTCAACGCCAACGACGTTGTCGTAGGTAAAGACGTGAATGTGAACATGGGCAACGGTAATCTGCCAGCGACCATTGTTGAAATTAACAAGGATGAGGTGCGTGTTCGCCTGACTAACGGGTTAACCATGTTAGTAAAAGCGGAGCACCTCAGCGCCTAAAGGAGACTCCTCGACGCATGTTTTGTCGACGCCGCGTTTCGGCTATCGCTGCCAGCTTGATGCTGGCAGCCTCTGCCCAGGCCGTAGAAGCCAATTTTCAACTCAGTGAACTCCCTTCACTGTCCGCTGAACCTCAACACGAAACCGCTTCCAAGCGTGTAACTTCTCGTTTCACTCGATCCCACTATAAGCAGTTCGCGCTCGACGATGCCTTCTCAGCGGCGATTTTTGATCGTTATTTGGAAACACTGGATTATAACCGTGTGTTTTTAACCCAAGGTGACGTCGAACGTCTATCACGCTGGAAAACGCGCTTAGATGACCAGCTTAAAGAAGGTGATACACAAGCAGCCTATGCGATTTACAATCATGTGCTGAAAAAACGCTTTGAGCGTTATCAGTACGCGCTGCGCGTGTTGGACAAGCCCTTTGATTTTTCTGCTGACGAAAGCATGGTGCTAGATCGGACGGAGCGGCCTTGGGCGGCTGACGAAGCCGAACTGGATGCCATTTGGGATAAACGGGTTAAAAACGATGCCTTGAACCTACGTTTGACGGGGAAAGAGGATGAAGAAATCCGAGAGACCTTGGGCAAGCGTTATAACAGCGCATTGAAGCGTTTAACCCAAAGTCACAGCGAAGATGTGTTTCAGGTCTACATGAATGCCTTTGCGCGTGAAGTTGACCCTCACACCAGCTACCTATCACCACGTAATGCCGAGCAATTCCAGTCGGAAATGAACTTGTCCCTCGAAGGAATAGGGGCGGTGTTACAAGTGAAAAACGAATACACAGTGATTCGTTCCCTCGTCGCCGGTGGCCCGGCATCTAAGTCCAAACAGCTTTCACCTGGCGACCGTATTATTGGCGTGGGCCAAGAGGACGAGGCGGTTGTTGATGTGATTGGCTGGCGATTGGACGATGTGGTCGAGCTGATTAAAGGCCCTAAAGGCAGTGAGGTGAAACTCAAGATTTTGCCCGAAGGGGCGAACGCTAAGAGTTACAACGTCACTCTCACCCGTGACAAAATACGCCTAGAAGATCGCGCGGTAAAATCTGACGTGATTGAGCGTGGTGACGAAAAAATCGGCGTACTGACGGTCCCCGGGTTTTACGTCGGGCTGGCCGATGACACCAAAAAAGAGATCGCCAACCTTAAAGAAAAGGGGATCAGCGGCATCGTTGTCGACTTACGCAATAACGGTGGTGGTGCACTGAGTGAAGCAACTGCGCTCAGTGGCTTGTTTATTGAGAAAGGCCCCATTGTACAAGTCAGAGACAGCTATGGGCGAGTGAAAGTGAACAGTGATACGGACGGCAAACGTTTCTACGACGGGCCGATGACGGTATTAATCAATCGCTATAGTGCGTCAGCGTCTGAGATCTTTGCCGCGGCAATGCAAGACTACGATCGCGCGGTCGTGCTTGGTGAGCAATCTTTTGGTAAAGGAACCGTACAGCAGCACCGTTCGCTCAACCATATTTATGACTTGTTCGACAAACCGCTGGGTTACGTGCAATACACTATCCAGAAGTTCTATCGGATTAGCGGTGGCAGTACCCAGAACAAAGGTGTGGTGCCAGATATTGTCTTTCCTTCCCCCGTCACACCGGATGAAACCGGTGAGAGTGTCGAGGAGAATGCGCTTCCTTGGGATCGGATTGAAAAAGCAGATTATCAACCAAGATCGCTGCCTTCGTCGCTGGTAAGCACGCTGGGCGAAAGGCACAAAGCGCGGATCAAAGATGATCGTGAATTCGACTTCATTCGCCAAGATATTGCGCGTTACCAAGAAGAGAAAGATAAAAATACGATTTCTTTGAACGAAGAAGAACGTCGTAAAGACATGGATCGGGAAGACGAAGCGCGTTTGGCGCGGTTGAATACGCGCCAGGAAGCATTGGGAGAGCCCCCCTTTAAAACGCTCGATGATGTGCCTAAAGACTACGAAGAGCCAGATGCATACTTAGATGAAGCCGCGAGCATCACAAAGGATTTGGCTAATCTTCTTTCTGCCAACCGTTAGGTAGCAGGTCGGCATTGTCCGAGTCCCCCCAAGCCTAGGCCATTCGTCTAGGCTTTTTTATGACATTATGGTGACGACGAGACGGTGTCACTCAACATGAAACGAGATCTTGCTCAAAAAACTGCATAAAACTGGGAAGTCCGTCTAACCTTATTGGTAGGGCATCACTGCCAATAAGGGGGAAGGTATGCGTTGCTTATTGGGTGCTTTTGTGGCCTTAGTGATGGCGTTGCCAGTACGCGGTGACGACTTAGCGCGATTTGACGTCCCGTTACTGCTTGGTCAATGGTATTGGTTTAGTGCTGAGGAAGAGTCAGAGGCTCGTCATCCTTATAAAGCCATTAACCTTTCGTTTAATTCTCATTATGAATTTCGTATTGATATGCTGCGTCGTGACGGGCAACTTGAAACGGCGGCCGGCAGATATACGGTGAACCATCAAGCATTACGGTTGTACGATGGGCAGGGGGCGGATCAAGTGCATGCCTACCAGTTGAATCACAACCAGTTGCAGCTTCAGGGGGCGGTTTTTACCAAACTGCTGCCGGAGGATCTCTCCGGTGTATGGCGTTCAAACCGTATTGAAGGGGAAGATGTGAGTGAAGCGGTGGATGGTGTGTCGCTGAAACTTCGCCCAGACTTTCTCTTCGCGATGCAGGTGCGTGGCAACGATGGCCGCTCCATTACTCACCGCGGGGTGTATTTGGTTGAAGGTGACAACCTGATGCTTATTTATGAACAAGGACGCCATTCATCCCAGTACCAACTCGCCTCAGATACCTTACGCTTAACCAATGAGGTGTTTGGTATGGAGGCGGTGTTACAACGCCAACGTTAGCGGTGGTGGCTATATCAGTAGAAGAAGTCGAGATTAAAAAGGGCCGGTAATTAACCGGCCCTCTCTGTAGGTGTGAAGCGTCTCGTCCGACAACGGTTTAGTCCGGTAACTTGAACGCGGCTTTTAGTGCAGAGAGGTGCGCCTCATCTTTACAAATGGCTTTGTTAGGTTCATCAGAAATTTTGGCGACAGGTTTCCCTTGGCAGGTGGTAAGTTTGATCACCACATTGAGGGTTTTCACATTGGGCAGATCACAGGTCAACTGCGTGCCAATACCAAATGAGGTCGTGGCTTTGTCGGCAAAGTATTGATAGATGTGCACAGCCTTCGCCAGCGTGAGGCTATCGGAGAAGACCAGCGTCTTATCTTTGGGATCAATGCCATGCTCCCGATAATGCGCGATCGCCTTTTCACCCCACGCAATCGGGTCACCACTGTCATGACGTAAGCCGCTAAAGGCATGGCAAAGTGAACGGTCAAAGTCCTGTAAAAAGGCATCCATGTTGATGCAATCGGTTAACGCTATCCCGAGGCTATCGGGATATTCTTGTAGCCAGACTTGTAACGCAAGCTGCTGAGAGTCAGCTAACTGGCCGGCAAGCTGCTGATGGGCCTGAAACCACTCATGTGCTTGGGTGCCGACAGGCGGGAGCCCTAGCTGTTTCGCTAGCCACACGTTAGAGGTGCCTTTTAAAGGCGGATAGACGTCGTGCAGTCGTGTCACTACCGCTTGGTGCATCTCGCGTGAAAACCGTCGTCGTGTGCCAAAGTCCACCAGCTGAAACCCATCCGCAAAGCCATCTTTGGGTAGATGTGCAAGTTTATCATCAAGACGCGTGAGCGCGTCATTGACCGTGTGATGAGGGTAGCAGGCGCGATTTCTCAACTCACAAATAATCGCCAGTAGGGGTACTTCCCAGAGAATCACCTCGTGCCAGGGGCCGGCGATATGAATCGCCAATTGACCGTCTTCGATACCAACAGTGACCTGGTCAGGATCGAATTGAAAACCTGACAAAAAGGCGAGAAAGTCTGCTTGATACAGACCTAGCGAGTCCAGATAGCTGAGCTCGTCTTCACGAAACCGTAATGTCGCGAGATGGTGGACATGATCCACCACCTGTTCACATAAGTAGGAGAGGTCTTCATCACTGCGGCAGTAAAAGTCAGCGGTAACGTGGACATCAGGATAATGATGGAATACTGCTTGCTGCATATTGATTTTATAAGCATCAGTATCCAAAAGTGATGTAATGATCGGATTGTGCATGCGTGGTGAACGCCTTACGGGTTACAAAACGAAATGAGCGTCATAGTACCGCAATTTTTATAAAATTTAACCGTCGTCACATTATATTTCCGTTGGGATTGGCAGGCTTCGTTGACATTATGCGGCATTTATTGAATGTAAACGCAAACATTTGATAACAAACTGTTAAGTCTATAGTCATCGATGCCAAGCCGCGGTAAGGTATGGCATGCAAAATCGCCCTTGGGCGAATGAATACAGTTCGTTGGCTGAGGTACACTCGATAAAAAGGAAACGACATGTCTCAACAACCCACCGCCAAATACCGTGATGATTACCGTGCACCGGATTTCACTATTACGGACATCAATCTTGAGTTTGATCTCCATCCGAACAACACCCTGGTCACTGCCGTCAGCCAGGTAAAACGCCTGAATAATGACGCGACGGATCTCGAACTAGACGGTGACGCATTGACGTTAGTGCGCCTAGACATCAACGGCGACCCTTGGACGGCTTATAGTGAAGAAGCGGGTAAATTGATTATCCGAGACGTTCCTGAAGCGTTTACGTTAACCGTACAAACTCAGCTTGACCCGGAAAACAATACTGCGTTAGAGGGGCTCTATATCTCAGGCGGGGCGTACTGCACCCAGTGTGAAGCGGAAGGGTTTCGCCGAATCACTTATTATCTCGACCGTCCCGATGTGTTAGCGCGCTTTACCACCAAAGTGATTGCGGATAAAGCAAATTATCCGTACTTACTCAGTAATGGTAATAAGATCGCGTCGGGTGAATTGGGAGGTGGCCGCCACTGGGTGGAATGGCATGACCCTTACGCCAAGCCCAGCTACCTATTTGCGCTGGTTGGTGGCGATTTTGATGTGTTACGCGATACGTTTGTCACACGATCTGGCCGAGATGTGGCGTTGGAGATTTTTGTTGATAAAGGCAACTTGGATCGTGCCGATCACGCGATGACTTCACTCAAAAACGCAATGAAATGGGACGAGGATCGCTTTGATCTTGAATACGATCTAGACATCTACATGATCGTCGCCGTTGACTTCTTCAACATGGGCGCCATGGAGAATAAAGGCTTAAATATCTTTAACTCCAAGTACGTATTGGCAAACGCAGAAACCGCCACCGATACCGATTATCTTGGCATCGAAGCGGTCATTGGTCATGAGTACTTCCATAACTGGACGGGGAACCGAGTGACATGCCGTGATTGGTTCCAACTGAGCCTCAAAGAAGGGCTAACGGTATTCCGAGACCAAGAGTTTTCGTCAGATTTAGGCTCGCGTTCGGTTAATCGTATCAATAACGCACGTATTATGCGTGGCCCGCAGTTTGCTGAAGATGCCAGCCCCATGTCTCATCCGATTCGGCCAGAGAAGGTGATCGAGATGAATAACTTTTACACCCTGACGGTGTATGAGAAGGGCAGCGAAGTTATCCGCATGATGCATACTATTTTGGGTGAAGCAGGCTTCCAAAAAGGGGTTAAGCTTTACTTTGAGCGCCATGATGGTACCGCGGCAACCTGTGATGATTTTGTTCAAGCGATGGAGGATGCCTCTGGGATTGATTTGACCCAGTTCCGTCGTTGGTATAGCCAGTCGGGAACGCCAGTGCTCAGCGTGTCGTCGACGTATGATCCTGATAGTAAACAATTAGCACTGCATGTTTCTCAGCACACCCCGCCAACGGCGGATCAACAGGAGAAGTTGCCGCTTTATATCCCATTGGATATCGAGCTGTATCGTCGTGATGGCAGTGTGATTAAGTTACAGCGCCACGGTGAGAGCGTCTCCAATGTGCTCGCGGTAACGGAGACAGAGCAAACCTTTATTTTTGATGAGGTGGACGAGCAACCTGTGCTATCACTACTGCGCGAGTTCTCGGCGCCGGTGAAGCTTGATCACGATTATCAAGATGATGAATTAGCCTTCTTATTGCAACATGCGCGTAATGACTTTGCGCGGTGGGATGCGGGTCAGAGCCTACTGGCTAAGCATATTAAAGCGAACGTCGCACGGGTACAGAACGAGCAGCCTATTGATGTGCCTCTGTCTGTGATTGATGCGTTCCGTGGCGTACTCCTTAGTGACAACACGGATCCGGCTTTGATTGCAGAAGTGCTTAATCTTCCAAGTGAAACCGAAGTGGCAGGGTGGTTTGATACCGTTGACGTTGATGCTATTCACCAGGTGATGGCGGCGTTCAAGCAGCAGTTTGCCGATCATATGGTTGATGAGTTTGATGCGGTATACCGCCAGTATGCGCAGCCTGAATATCAGATCACCCATAAAGCTATCGGTGAGCGCGCGTTGCGCAATACCTGTTTGAGCTATCTCGCCCATACGGAAAACGGCAATACGCATGTTGAGCGTCATTACCATGCTGCGAATAATATGACCGACACCATGGCAGCATTGAATGCCGCCAACAATGCGCAATTGCCGTGCCGTGAACCACTGATGAAAGATTTCAGTGATAAATGGCAGCATGATGGGCTGGTAATGGACAAATGGTTTATGCTGCAAGGGGCAAACCCAGCAGACAATGCGCTTGACCAAGTTAGAGTGCAAATGGACCATCCGGCCTTTACCCTTAAAAACCCCAACCGTGTTCGCAGCTTAGTGGGCGCTTTTTGCAACCGAAACCCTGCGCGTTTCCACGCTAAAGACGGTAGCGGCTATCGGTTTTTGAAAGAGATCTTAGTGATACTCAACCAATCGAACCCGCAGGTGGCGTCTCGATTGATTGATCCTATGCTCAAGCTTGCCCATTACGATCGCGATCGCCAGCAGCAAATGCGCCAGATATTGCAAGAGTTGGCCGATATGGATAACTTAGCAGCGGATCTTTATGAAAAAGTAGAAAAAACACTTGAGCAATAAGAAACGATTTGGGATAAAATCAGCCAAGCGTTAACAAGTGTGAAAAGCCGTCCACCTTGGGCGGCTTTTTGTTTTTGGGAGTTGATTGGTTAGCGGTGTCACGGTGATAGGTTGAGCGGAAGAGATGGAGTACTATTTTAACGTTTACATTGCTTACTCAGAGTATCAACACTACTACAGTGGTGCCGCGGCCAATGTGGTGGTGACATCCGATCAGGGGCTGCGTCTTCAGATCCCGGCTTCTCGTTTTCGTCCTTTCTTATCACACCTCGGTATACGCGGGCGTTTTAAACTGGTGACAGACGCCAACCACAAGTTCCAGTCGTTAATGCGGGTAGCCTAGTGGTGCGCGAGTAAAGCCTCATCAATTCTTCTGTTTAAATAGCCACAGCAGTCACATTCTGGCGAAATTCGCGTAAATCCAGCCGTTTATCTATAACGTTTTTATCTACCAAGCCTTACACTAGACAGTGCGTTTGTTAACGCAATGTTTACTTCTGAATACTCACAACGATAATGTTCTAAAAAGGACAACGGAGCTCCAGAATGACCTCGCGTGACCCTATAGTACCTGTGTTACTTGAGAAGGTTTATCAGTTGATTGCCGATAAACTCGATGAAACTCAACAACCACTTGTCGATGCATTAGCCAAAAGGATATTGGGTCAAATATCTGATGATGATTTGCAGGAACGCAATGAGTCAGATCTCTACGGTGCTGTGATGAGTTTGTGGCACCACCTCAACACCTTTGAACAAGATAAAGTCTTTGTAAAAGTCTTTAACCCCAGCCTTAGTGGCAATGGGTGGCAGTCAACCCACACCATTGTCGAGATCTTGGCACCTGACGCCCCTTTCTTGGTTGATTCGGTGCGTATGGCGCTCAACCGTTTGGGGATCACCACCCACTTAATGCTTAACACCCCAATAAAATCACAAAAGAATGAGCAGGGTGATGTGATTGCCATTGGTGATGATAATGGCCAGTTCCAAAGCACGTTCCATATCGAAATTGACAAAATGTCCGATGAGTCAGAGATGGCGGCACTTGAGGCTGAGCTGTCTGAAACCTTAACGGATGTGGTGATGGTGGTGAACGATTGGAAGCCGATGCGTGAGCAGATGCTTGAGTTGGTGTCGGAATTGAAAGACACACCGTTGCCGATTGATGACGAGCGTCGGCAAGAAGCGATCGAGTTTTTGAGTTGGATTACTGACAACAACTTTACCTTTATGGGGTACAAGTGTTTTGATTTAGTGCCTGTTGAAGGGGATTATGAACTGCGGGCAAGCACAGACTGTAATGCGCTTGGCTTGGCGAAAAAACATAAATCGCCCGCGGTACTCAGCTTGTCAGAAATGCCAGAGTCCGCCCGTGCTGAAGCGTTGAAAAAAGAGCTACTGGTGCTCACAAAAAGTAACGCCAAATCGCGAGTTCACCGTCCGGCTTATGTGGATTACATCGGCATTAAAAAGTTCGATAAACAAGGGAATGTGATTGGCGAACACCGTTTCACAGGCCTTTACGCATCATCTGCCTATAACCAATCCACGGCAAGTATTCCTGTCCTACGAAATAAAGTACGCCGTATTCTCGATAACAGTGGTTTTTATCGTGAATCCCATTCGTGGAAAGCATTAGCGAATATTTTGGAAAACTATCCGCGTGATGAGCTGTTCCAAGCGACGGAAGACGAAATGCGCGACGTTGGGATGGGCGTGGTGCAGATGCAAGATCGCGACATGTTGCGAGTGTTTGTCCGTCGCGATCCATTTGGGCGTTTTTTCTCGTGCATGGTGTATATCACTCGTGAGCGCTACAACACCGAGTTCCGTCGTCAAACCCAGCGTATTCTCCAGCAATACTTTGGTTCCGATCAGACGGTAGAATTTACCACTTTCTTCTCGGAAAGCCCCTTGGCACGGACGCACTATATCGTCCGAGTAGAAAACAACAATTTCGATATTGATGTGAAGAAGATCGAACAAAACCTAACAGAGGCAGCGTCGTCGTGGGACGATCGCCTGCAAGAGGCGGTGATTGCTAACTTTGGTGAAAACCGAGGTACGCCAATCGCCAAACGCTATTTACGCGCGTTTCCACGTTCGTACAAGGAAGCCATGCTCCCTGGCTCAGCCGTTGCTGACATTGAGCGCCTTGAAGGTCTCAGTGATGATAATAAGCTAGACATGTTGCTTTACCGTCCTCAAGAGGTGAGCCATCAATCCAACGCGATTAGCCTCAAGTTGTTCCAAAAGGGCGAGCCTATTCATCTGTCTGATGTGATGCCGATGTTGGAAAACCTCGGGCTGAGAGTGATTGGTGAGTCGCCTTATGAGGTGGCAACTAGCCAAGGAGATACATACTGGATCCTTGATTTCTCCATGTTGCACAGTGCCGGCTCGGCGTTTGATCTTGGTAATGCCCGAGATCGTTTCCAACATGCCTTTGCCGATATTTGGCATGGCCGTTTGGACAACGATGGCTTTAACCGCTTGGTGCTCAATGCGGGGCTGTCGGGACGAGAAGTGACCATTTTACGTGCTTATGCGCGTTATATGCGTCAGATTGGCTTTCCATTTAGTCAAGCCTATATAGAAGAAACGTTGGCGTCACACTCTCAGCTTGCCAGCTTCTTGGTAAAACTGTTCAATACGCGCTTTGATCCGGCGGGTAAGCAAACCAAGCGCGCGCAGGACGCTATTATCAATGATATCGAAGAAGCGCTCGATAATGTTGAGAGCCTTGATGATGACCGTATTATTCGTCGCTACATGGACATCATGTTGGCGACCACACGGACCAACTTCTTCCAAAAAGATCCGGATAATGGCCAAGACAAGCCTTATCTCTCGTTAAAACTCGAGGCCTCTGAAATCCCGGATATGCCCAAGCCTGTTCCGGCGTTCGAGATCTTCGTGTATTCCCCCGATGTTGAAGGGGTTCATTTACGCGGTGGTAAGGTGGCTCGTGGCGGGCTCCGTTGGTCGGATCGGCAAGAAGATTTCCGTACCGAGGTGCTTGGTCTTGTCAAAGCGCAGCAGGTGAAAAACACCGTGATTGTGCCTGTTGGGGCGAAAGGTGGATTTGTCTGTAAGCGACAGCACCAGCTCTCGGGTCGCGATGCGATTTTCGCGGAAGGGAAGCGATGCTATCGGATCTTCATCCAAGGGTTGCTCGACATTACCGATAACATCGTGGAAGGTACCCTGACACCGCCGCGACACGTTGTCCGTCATGACGAAGACGATGCCTATCTGGTAGTTGCTGCAGATAAGGGGACAGCGACATTTTCCGATCTTGCTAACAGTGTTTCCGCACAATATGACTTTTGGCTGGGCGATGCGTTTGCGTCGGGGGGGTCTAACGGTTATGACCACAAGAAGATGGGGATTACTGCCTCCGGTGCGTGGGAGTCAGTGAAACGTCATTTCCGCGAAATTGATATCAACTGTCAAACCACAGATTTTACCTGTGTGGGGATTGGCGATATGGGCGGTGATGTGTTTGGTAACGGCATGTTGCTGTCTAAACATATTCGCTTGGTGGCTGCGTTTAACCACATGCATATCTTTATTGACCCTGAGCCAGATGCTGCAAAAAGTTGGAAAGAGCGACAGCGCCTTTTCAACCTGCCGCGCTCAAGCTGGGAAGACTATGACAGCAAGTTGATTTCCAAAGGTGGGGGGATATTCTCTCGCCGCGCCAAGTCGATTACTTTAACGCCAGAGATACAAAAACTGCTTGGGACACGCAAGCAGTCAATGGCACCGAATGATCTGATTAAGCAGATCTTAAAAGCCAAAGTTGATCTACTTTGGAATGGTGGGATCGGCACCTATGTGAAGTCGTCTGATGAAACCCACACCTCTGTTGGTGATCGCGCCAATGACGGATTGCGTGTTAATGGTAACGAAATTGGCGCCCGCATTATCGGTGAGGGGGGCAACTTAGGAATGACGCAACTGGGGCGGATCGAATATGCGCTCAAAGGCGGTCGCGTCAATACCGACTTTATCGACAACGTTGGTGGGGTCGACTGTTCCGATAACGAAGTCAATATCAAGATCTTGCTCAATGGGCTGGTGGCCGCTGGCGACTTGACCATGAAAAAACGCAACGAGCTACTAGAGCGGATGGAAGATGAAGTGTCGGATATCGTGCTTGAAGATGCGTACAGTCAGAGTGAGTCGATTTCGGTTACTCACAATCAGCAAGCTGCGTTATTAAAAGAGCAGATCCGCTTTATTCATTATCTTGAAAAAGAGGGCAAGCTGGATCGCGCACTTGAATATTTGCCGGATGATGAGACCTTGTCTGAGCGTAATCTGCGTGGCACGGGCCTAACGCGCCCAGAAATTGCCGTGCTGGTGGCGTACGGGAAGATGGTGCTCAAAGAGCAACTGGTGGTCGATGACGTGACGCAAAATGCACACTTTGGCCAGCTACTTCCCAGTTACTTCCCGAAAGAGTTACAGCGTCACTATCGCCAAGAAATGGAATCCCATCCACTTCGCGGCGAGATCATTGCGACGGCGTTGGCGAACCAGATGTCGAACGACATGGGCTTTAATTTCATTACGCGTATGCAAGATGAAACCGGCGCAAGTGTCAGTGAGATTGCCAAATCGTATGCTATCGCGCGTGATGTGTTTGGCTTTGAACAATTATTTGATGATGTCCGAGCGCTAGATAATCAGGTCAGTGCTAAGGTGCAATACGATATCTTGTTCCGTTGCCGTCGGATGTTACGGCGCGCAACGCGATGGATGTTACGCAACAAACGTAAAGGGGAGAGCATCGAGGCACAAGTGGCCTTTTATCGCCCCGCGCTGCAAAACTTGGTTGAGCACTTGGACAAGTATCTAGTTGAGAGTGAAATCAAAGAGCATGACCAACAGGCGGAGACATTGCGACAAGCTGGGGTGCCGGATGCACTGGCCAATAGAGTCTGTCGTCTCACTAGCGTGTTCTCTGGCTTAGACTTAGCACAGGTGTCAGAGCAGCTGAATAAGCCGTTTGAGCTGGTGGCGCGCTTGTATTACGTGCTAGGGGATAGCCTGTCACTGCACTGGTTCTTGAAACAAATCAACAATCAACCCGTGGATAACCACTGGCAAGCTTTGGCCCGTGCGTCTTTCCGTGAAGATCTGGATTGGCAACAACGCTTACTCACCGCTCATATTGTGTCTGAAATGGCGGATGATCAAGATGCTGAGACAGGATTAGCGCAATGGATGGATGAGCACGTGGTGATCCTCGGCCGCTGGCAGAGCATTGTTGATGAGTTCAAAGTGGGCTCAGTGCATGAGTTTGCCAAGTTCTCGGTGGCACTCCGTGAATTGTCGCTGTTAAATTTAAATTGAATTAGCGCGCCAATAACGCAATAATCTAGCCCCGTTTATACGGGGCTTTTTTTATTAGGAGGGATAATGCTTTACCGCCTCGCCAGACCGGCTATCTTTCAGTTAGATCCAGAAAAAGCACATGATCTAACCATCAACACCCTTTCTCGATATCACCACACCCCGCTTCGTTTTCTCTATTCCCAACAGCTTCCTCCTCGTCCAGTTACCGTGATGGGACTCAACTTCAATAATCCCGTTGGCTTAGCAGCAGGATTGGACAAAAACGGCGAGTGCATAGAAGCCTTTGGCGCGATGGGGTTTGGCTTTGTAGAAGTGGGGACAGTGACGCCCCGTCCGCAACCGGGTAACGATAAGCCTCGACTTTTTCGTATTATAGCTGCCGAGGGGATCATCAATCGAATGGGTTTCAATAACCAAGGCGTTGATGCATTGGTARAAAACGTGAAACGTGCGAAAAACTTCGATGGTGTGTTGGGGATTAATATTGGTAAGAACAAAGATACACCCATCGAGCAGGGGACCGACGATTATCTCGCCTGCATGCGAAAAGTATACCCACACGCTGACTATATTGCCGTAAATATCTCGTCGCCTAACACGCCAGGATTACGTACCTTACAATATGGCGAGATGTTCGATGAACTCCTTAGCACACTGAAAGCGGAACAGGCACACTTGGCAGACACCCACGATAAATACGTGCCTTTGACAGTTAAGATTGCCCCAGATTTGAGTGAAGACGAAATTCAACAAGTGGCCCAAGCACTGATTCGTCATCAGATCGATGGCGTGATTGCGACCAACACGACGCTTGAGCGTTCATTGGTAGATGGTATGCCACATTATCGTGAAGCGGGTGGGCTGAGTGGCCGTCCTGTGCAACTAAAAAGCACCGAGGTCATTCGCCAACTACATCGTGCACTCGATGGTGCGATGCCCATCATTGGGGTAGGCGGCATTGACTCAGTCACCGCCGCGCGAGAAAAACTCGAAGCGGGGGCGGACCTGGTGCAAGTCTACTCTGGGTTAATTTACCAAGGTCCTGGGCTCATCAAACAAATCGTGCGTCATATTTAGCTTAGTAAATAAACGCTTAACGCATTAAAGGGGACGTTTTCTTCCCCTTTTTTTTTCGCTTCAGCCCATTACACTTCAGGCAATGGCAGTGTTGTTATCGCCAGACACCCAGTAAGTGAGTCATCGCGGGAGCTGAAGTATGTTAAAACCTAATGATGCATGGAGATGGTATTTCGATAATACGTCGAATTCACTGATGCTGGATTTAGGCGATGACATGGTTTTTCGCGTGGCGGTTAATGCCAAACATCTCATCCCCGATGCGTTCTCATCATCCCCATTTTCTGTTGAGGATGCATCACTCTTTCAACGTTTGACAGAGCCTCTGTCAAACCTCTCACTTTCCGGCCCTCGTCAGGCCGAACTCGCTTTGAACGCAGTGGCAGCCTATCGCTTCCACAAACCTGTCTTACCTAAAAGCTGGTTTTTCGAGCCACAACAAGACACTATTGCCACCCCTGAGTGGGGGCAAATAGTCGAGCTCACCAGCCAAACAGGGGATAGGGCGCCGTTTATTATCATAGAGAACGCCGGTTCCGCTTCACTGTGCATGCTCGCGCGCGAAGCGGATTTTGAACTGAGCGCGAATAAAAAAATGGCGTTTTGTGGTGCGATTAAAGTAATGAACGACCGGCTATCGCAACCAATATGTCAAACAAATAGCCAAAAAGGTCGCTTTGCGTTAGTGGGCTGAGTGGTTTTCACTCAGCCCACGCCTCCTTTCTTCCCTCACTTTCCTTGTTCCGTAGACAGATGACAGCGCGATAGCTGTATCTTGACGTTTCTTATACCAAACAGACGTGCATAAAAAATGTGATATCAGTTCATTTTATGAACGAAAAGTGTGCGCATCTCTGATCATTTTTTCATTCATTTGGGGATGTTTTCACCCTTATTACGGCAGTTATTGACTGCTTTCTTCCTATTTTATCCGGCAAAATGCTTGAGTAAACCTCTTCTGGTATAGTCCAGTTTTGATGATGCTGCATTCTTTCCCAAAGGGAAAACAAGTCCGTTTTTATTGTTATAAAGTGAGGTTTGATAGATATCATAGCAGCAGTGAATACTTACACGCGTCGGTTCAAACCGCATTGCGCGAGGCGATGTCAGTGTAGAAGTAAGGTGGTTTCCTAGTGGAAACACGGGTGAGAGTCGGACTAGGATAATTGATTCCATGCAGAAACAAATCTTTCTGGTCGTCTGTTTTTATATGGAAACAATAATCCGGCGATTTATTCATCATTCAATGGTGTTTGTTACCGCTTGGGTCAACGATAGGCGCAAGATTGATGTATAATCGCCGCCATGATGATAACGACGCCCAAAGGGTGTAGAGACTGAATGAAACACTATCTCGCAATAACCGCTCGAGGCCTCGAGCACATGCTAGCTCAAGAGCTTGAACAACTTGGCGTCTCTAGCGTCAAGCAAGTTCATGCAGGGGTTAAATTTAAAGCCGACGATTCAACACTGTATCAATGCTGTTTATGGAGTCGGATTGCATCACGGTTTGTCTTAGTGCTGGGCGAATTTGCGGTGCGCGATGATATGGATCTCTACCTCGGGGCAACGGCAATTAACTGGCCCGATTATTTTCACGCCAGTCAGCGGATTGCGGTGGACTTTAATGGGACCAATCGCGAGATACGCAATAGCCAGTACGGGGCGTTGAAAGTCAAAGACGCAATTGTAGACAAGTTTGAAAAGTCGAATTTGCCCCGCCCAAGCGTCGACCGCGAACAGCCTGATTTACGTATCCATATGCGGTTATCGAAAGATCAAGGCCTGCTTGGGATTGATATGGTAGGGAGCGGCCTACATCAACGCGGCTATCGTACCCAAGCAGGCGCTGCGCCCTTACGAGAGACCCATGCGGCAGCCTTAGTCGCAAGGAGTGGCTGGAAGATGGATCAGCCTTTGATGGATATCATGTGTGGCTCGGGCACCCTGCTGATAGAAGCGGCGATGATGGCAGCGAAAATCGCGCCTGGATTGAAGCGCAAGCGCTGGGGCTTTGAATCGTTGTTGGGCTTTGATGATGAAGCCTTTAAAGCGATCAAAGCGGAAGCGAGTGTCAAGGCCAAACGAGGTGTAAGTCAGTGCCAGACACGTTTTTATGGTACGGATAACGATGCCCGTATGATTGAGACAGCACGCGCGAATGCACGACGTGCTGGCGTGGGTGAATTGATTGATTTTGCAACGGGTGATGCCACGCAAGTGACGCCCCCTGAGGGATTCTCAGGGGGACATATTCTTTCTAATCCGCYGTACGGGGAGCGCTTGGGAACCACGCCTGGCTTGATCGCCCTCTACACGCAGCTTGGTGATCACCTTAAAGAGGCATTTGCGGGGAACACGGTTTCTTTGTATTCGGGTTCGGAAGAGTTACTGAGTTGCTTGCGGATGCGCGCGGATGACAAATTTAAGTTACGCAACGGTGCGTTAGATTGTGTGATGAAAACCTATGCGATCACTGCGCGTGGTGAAAAATCGGAGAGTGAAGCGCCAAAGGCGGACGTCGCCCCAGATTTTGCTAACCGTTTGCGCAAGAATATGGCGAAGCTGGACAAATGGGCGAAGAAACAAGCGTTAGAGTGTTATCGACTCTATGATGCCGACTTGCCTGACTATAAAGCCGCGATAGATCGCTATCGCGATTATTTGGTGATTCAAGAATACGCAGCGCCGAAAACCATTGAGCCTGAGAAAGCACGTCGTCGCTTGTTGGATATGGTGCGTGCTGCCATTGCAGTGACGGGTGTGGATGCCAATAAAGTGGTGTTAAAAACGCGCGAAAAGCAAAAGGGCAACAATCAGTATCAAAAGCTTGCTGGCGCGTCGCGGACCATGACGGTCCATGAATACGGCGTGGCGCTTGAGGTTAATCTCTATGATTATCTTGATACAGGGGTATTTCTTGACCATCGCAATACCCGTCGTCTAATCGGCGAGAAAGCGCAAGGGAAAGATTTCCTTAATCTCTTTGCCTACACGGGCAGCGCGTCCGTTCATGCTGCGGCAGGTGGGGCACGGTCTACAACGACTGTCGACATGTCAAAAACCTATATGGCGTGGGCGGAACGCAATATGGCGCTCAATGGCATTGTCGGGCGTCAACACCGTTTTGAGCAGGCAGACTGTCTGCAATGGATTCGCCAATCAGATCAGCAATTTGATTTAATCTTTATCGATCCGCCGACATTCTCTAACTCGAAAAGAATGCACAGCACTTTTGATGTGCAACGTGATCACCTGGATGTCCTTTTGGCACTAAAAGACCGTTTACGTCCCGATGGTGAAATTATTTTTTCCAATAACAAGCGACACTTTAAGATGGATTTGGAAGGTTTAGCGGCTGCAGGGCTCAGTGCAGAAAATATTAGCAAACGCTCGATTCCTGAAGATTTTGCCCGCAACCCACATATTCACAATTGCTGGATTATTCGTCATCAGGATATGTCCGCATGACACTCGTATTGTTTAGTACGGAAGGGTGCCACCTTTGTGAACAAGCGTGGGCACTCTATCAATCTCTCGGTTATCAAACGCCACTCAACAGTCAAGACATTGCCTTTGACGATGCGCTCTTTGAGCGTTACGGCGTCACTATCCCTGTGATCGCAATACGCGAGCAGTCTGGAGCGGTGAGGGCTGAATTAGGATGGCCGTTTGATCACACACAATTACAAGCTTGGTTAACGCAACATGGCATTGATTAAAATAACCTCCGCCCAGTTGGCGTATGGCGACAACCCATTACTGGACAAAACTGACTTTATTCTCCAGCCAGGTGAGCGCGTGTGTCTGGTAGGGCGCAATGGCGCCGGTAAGTCTACCTTGATGAAGGTGCTTGATGGTCAGGTACAGCTCGATGATGGCAGTATTCAAAGTCAGTCTGAACTCAAAGTCTCCCGGCTTGAACAAGATCCCCCCCGCGATAGCCAAGGAACTGTGTTCGATTATGTGGCCGAAGGTCTCGCGGAAGCAGGGGACAAACTCAAACAGTATCATCAGCTGATCGCGACGATCGAAACCGATCCTAGTGATCGCAATATTGCCGAGCTGGCCAAAGTGCAAGAAGCGCTCGACCACGCTGACGCTTGGCGCTTTGATAATCAGATTATGGTGGTGTTAGGGGCGTTAGGCCTAGAGGGCAATACCGCGCTTAAAGCCTTATCTGGCGGTTGGCAGCGCAAAGCCGCTTTAGCGCGCGCTCTGGTTTGTGAGCCGGATGTGTTGCTTCTTGATGAGCCCACTAACCACTTGGATGTCTCGACCATTTTGTGGTTAGAGCAATTCTTAAAAGATTTTAAAGGCGCAATCGTTTTTATCTCGCATGACCGCTCGTTTATTGGCGCGATGGCCACACGTATCGTTGATCTTGATCGCGGTAAGCTGACCTCATGGCCAGGCGACTATCAAACCTACCTCGACGGTAAAGAAGAAGCGCTGCGAGTGGAAGCTGAGCAGAACGCTGAATTTGATAAAAAACTGGCTCAAGAAGAAGCCTGGATTCGTCAAGGTATCAAAGCACGTCGTACCCGTAACGAGGGGCGAGTGCGCGCACTGAAAGCGCTACGCCAAGAGCGTGCGAGCCGCGTTGAGTTACAGGGTAACGCTAACTTGCAGCTCGACGATGCCAGCCGCTCCGGCAAAATTGTGTTTGAAGCGGAAAACGTCGCCTTTAGCTATCAAGACAAGCCGCTGATTAAGC
Organism: Salinivibrio sp. IB282; assembly: GCF_001995685.1. Lineage (NCBI taxonomy): Bacteria > Pseudomonadati > Pseudomonadota > Gammaproteobacteria > Vibrionales > Vibrionaceae > Salinivibrio > Salinivibrio sp. IB282. Next base: position 28,223 of record NZ_MUET01000028.1, read on the forward strand.
CATTTAGTTTCACTGTGATGCGCGGCGATCGCATTGCGCTGATTGGCCCGAACGGATGTGGCAAAAGTACGCTATTAAAGCTGATGCTTGAAACACTCACCCCGGACAGTGGCACTTTGCATGTAGGCACAAAACTGGATGTGGCCTATTTTGATCAATACCGGGAGAAGCTAGATCCAGAAAAAACGGTTATCGATAACTTGGCGGGAGGCAAAACCGAGGTTGAAGTCGGTGGTCGTAAGCGTCACGTGATGGGATATTTGCAGGATTTCTTATTCCATCCTCGCCGCGCTCAAACCCCGGTTAAGGCACTGTCTGGGGGCGAGAAAAACCGTCTGCTGTTGGCTAAGTTGTTCCTCAAGCCAGCGAATCTATTGGTTCTTGATGAGCCAACTAACGATCTCGATATCGAAACGCTGGAACTATTGGAAGACTTGCTTTCGCAATTCCAAGGCACTTTGTTGCTGGTCAGCCACGATCGTCAATTCGTCGACAACACGGTCACTCATAGCTGGATATTTGAGGGCGACGGTACCATTAATAAGTTTGTTGGGGGATATCACGATGCCCAACAACAGCGTGAGCAGTATCTTAAAGCCATCACACCCAATAGCCGCACACATTCAACGGATGGTGAGGCTGATACGGAACAAAAGACGGCAAAACCTAAGAGTAAGCCACGCAAGCTCTCTTATAAACTGCAACGTGAGCTAGAAGCCCTGCCAGCGCGGCTTGAGGCGCTAGAAGAAGAGATTGAAGCATTACAATCAGAAATGAACGATCCTGACTTTTTCTCGAAAAGTCAGGATGTTACCCAACCTAAACTGACTCGATTAGCAGAGGCTGAACAGGAACTAGAGCAAGCCTTTGAACGCTGGGAAGAATTGGAAGCGATGCAATAATTGCGCTAGTGACGTTGTCACATATGGGAGGGATATGACTCACATTTTGTTTAGTTGTTGCGCGATAGTGCTTGCTTAAAAAATAATCATGATCGAAGCTGTAGAAGGTGCTTCATAAAAACGTCACAGACGGAAGCATCCTTGCAAATAGCAAGCAGCATTGAACAAAATGGAATAAAGAGGGCGACCCTATGAAAAGACAGAAGCGAGATCGTTTGGAACGCGCACAGTCAAAGGGCTTTCAAGCAGGTATAAACGGTCGATCGTCTGAACTATGTCCTTACCAACAAACGGATGCTAGAAGTAGCTGGCTTGGCGGATGGCGCGAAGGCAGAACCAGTAAATCGGAAATGATGAAGTAGTCTCTTTCTAATCTTCTACGGCCTTACCGTTTTGGTAAGGCCTTTTTAATTCGCATTTAATGCACTATAACTTTATTTATTTGTCACCAAATAAAAATAAGTACAAAGATAACGTTAACAATCGCTAAAAAATTGAACCATTAGTCGAGCAAAGCGCGAGGGAAAATATGGTGGGTCAAGAAGGCGGGCGGTAAAAAGCCGGCGATAGTCACCGGCTAGACAGCGAGGATTAGAATGCCGAGGTATCTTGGAAAAGCCCCACTTTCAGATCTTTCGCGACGTAAATCTCTTTGTCATCAACGTAGACGTGGCCATCACCGACACCCATCACGAGTTTGCGGTTAATCACGCGTTTCATGTGAATTTCATAGCGAACACGCTTAGCCGTTGGCAATACTTGTCCGGTAAACTTCACTTCACCCACTCCTAGGGCGCGGCCTTTTCCTTCGCCGCCAACCCAGCCGAGAAAAAAGCCGACTAGCTGCCACATGGCATCTAGACCAAGACAACCTGGCATCACGGGATCACCAGGGAAGTGACAGTCGAAAAACCATAAGTCTGGGTTGATATCCAACTCTGCGACAATCACGCCTTTATCAAAGTCACCACCTTGATCGGTAATGTTGGTGATGCGGTCCATCATCAGCATGTTTGGTGCCGGAAGCTGTGGACGTCCCGGGCCAAAGAGCTCACCTTGGCTAGACGCGAGTAAATCGTCGCGATTATAGGAATTTTGGCGTTTCATTATATCTAAACTGCTCCTTATTCAATTGCGAGCAGATTAGCGTACACGTGTACGCCAAACAACTCGGATCAGTACTGGCCAAACCAGTTTTTTAAGCGTTTAAACAAACTGTTGCAGCTTTGTTTGTCATCAGTATGAAAATGATTTATTCGATTAGATATTTTTCTGAGCAATGTCTCCTCATCATCTCCAGAGAATGGGAGACCTGTCACAAGCGGCAAGGCTTGTTCGACATCATCCACCGCCCAAATATGAAACTGGCCGGCTTTAATCGCATCAACCACGTCGTTACGTAGACACAAAGAAGAGAGGTTGGTTTTGGGTAACACGACGCCTTGTTGACCGGTTAAACCACGGTGCGCGCAGACTTGATAATAGCCTTCAATTTTTTCATTAATCCCGCCGACCGCTTGTACGCGACCAAATTGGTCAACGGCGCCGGTGATGGCGATGGCTTGATTAATCGGTTGTTGAGATAACGCGCTCACAAAGGCACATAATTCAGCCAAGGATGCACTGTCACCATCCACTTCGCTATACGATTGTTCGAATACAATGGAGGCGGAATACGGTAAAGGGTCATCGAGGTTTAGCGCCACGCTCACAAAGGCCTGCATAATCATCATACCTTTGGCGTGAATGTTGCCCGCAAGCTCGGCTTTACGCTCAACATCAGCAATATCACCATCACCGGAATGAACGACACAAGAAATTCTCGCTGGCTCACCGTAACTCATCGGATGGCCAGGCACTTCGATCACCGTTAACCCGTTTATTTGACCGATATGCTCGCCGCGGGTATCAATAAAAACTTGTCCTTTGTGGATATCTTCAATCGCACGTTCGGGGAGGTAGGCAGCACGTTGGTAACGCTGAGAGATAGCAGCATCAATGGCAGCTTTGTCGAGGGCATCCGACGCCGTTATGACAGATTCAGCCAGTAGTTGATGATACCAAACCGGACACAAGGGCATCCGCCATTGATCTTCGCTTTCACGTGCCCCGGCTTGCAACAAACGTACTAAGCCTGATTCTGTCATGGGTAAGTGAGTGTGTGCGGTAACCAAGCCTTTTAGCCAAGCAAAGTAGGGCACAATGGTGGTCGCGTCGAGCGCAATGTCTTGCTCATATTCGGCATAAGCTGATAGGCCGTCGTAGAGATCAGGCTCATTGGTTTCAAAGTCGGCCAGCCACTGTCTGTCGCCGACTAACACCAGGCGTACGTTCAGCGCCTCATCGGGTAACTCCGTCACTTGATCGGCGCGGGCGGTTTGCCAAGCGAGCTTGCCCGTTGACAAGTACTGCTTGAGACGCACCCAAATCCGCGGCTGCTGCAGTATATCCGCGACTTTTAAAATCAATACGCCATCGTGAGCTTGATGTAGTAAACCGTACTTTTTTTGTGACGCTGTCACATTTTTATTCGCATCATAAGCGAAGCCAAACAGTGTTGATTCGGTAATCGCATCACCGATAACAATCGGCACCTCTGGGTACTGTGTCGCTAATTCTGCTTGATAGGCATTAAGGTATTGAGGTAAGTCAGCGGACATCACGGTAAGACAAACCGTTGGACACGAAGGTGACATTAACCAAGTCAGCGCCTTTTTTAAGCGTGATTGCAGTGATAACAGTGAGGCCGCCTCTAAATGCGCAAATTGTGCAATGTCGAGAGAAAACTGAGAATAATGTGGTTTGGCATCACGCCAATCAACTTCATGCATGTCTATGATTACTGACTAAGATTAGAATGGATAGAGTATAAAGGATAACACACTGTGGTAATAGGATAGTGGGGCCATTGGATCAACCATTGGCGCACGGTGGCATCGTTGCGGTGTGTGATAATTGAACAGACAGCGCGTTAGTGTTACGCTGTCACCACTTGGCGTGACAAAAGCTTGGCATATGAAATATCAACAACTCGAGAATCTTGAGGCAGGCTGGAAATGGGCCTACCTGGTGAAAAAGTGGAAAGACGGTGACGCTGTCACAAAATATATTGATAGCGATGAGGCTAAAACAGCTGTTGATGCCTTGTTAGCCTTAGAGCATGAACCCACGCGGGTGCATCAATGGATTGAAAAGCACATGGCGCCGTCGCTGGAGAAAAAGCTAAAACAAGCGATTCGCGCCAAGCGTAAGCGTCACTTTAACGCCGAGCAAGAGCAAACGCGGAAAAAATCCATCGATTTGGATTACCGGGTGTGGGAGAAGCTCTCGCAAAAAGCACATGAGCTTGACGCGACCTTATCCGACACTATTGAGTATTTATTATCTGAGGCCAATCGTTCAGAAAGTGCCAACAAGCAAGTAGACACCTTAAAGCAAGATCTGAGTAACTTGCTAGGAATGTGAAACCTGTTAACCGATAAGCGAGCATTGCAGTATGGGCTACTTTTTACTGATCTCTTTTGCCATTTTCCTCGCATTCATGTTGATCGACCGGCCACTGATCGTGATTGCATTTAAAGATGGTCAGTTAGTGCGTCATAAAGGAAAAGTGCCGAAAGG
>NZ_MUET01000029.1:0-32164 GCF_001995685.1 Salinivibrio sp. IB282
TATATTTTATTAATCATAGGGCCGTTGTTAGCATGATCACATCTTAGCCTGACGGTGAGGTTTTCATGATAGAGCTTGGCTCACCACGTTATCGATTGACCGCGTTTGCACTCGCATTCGGCTCCTTTTTGATTTTTTGTAATCTTTATCTGTTTCAACCTATGCTACCTGTCTTTGCCGCGACTGATGGGATCAGCGAAACACGGGCGAATTGGCTACTTGCGGCTACCACGTTGGGCCTTTCTTTTTCACTGGTGCCTTGGGCCGTGCTGTCGGAGCGAGTCGGTCGGCGCCCCGTGATGCTGGTAAGCCTTTGGATGCTTCCTGTGATTGGCCTTATTATCGCCACCAGTTCTTCTTTTTGGATCATCGTCGGTTTACGCGCGTTGGTTGGTATTGCCCTGGGTGGGTTTGCCGCGGTCGCCGTGGCGTATATGGCGGAAGAGTTCTCACCGGAGGCGCTCGCGATTGCCGTGGGCAGCTATATCAGTGCGAACTCTCTAGGCGGGATCTCGGGTCGTGTGTTCGGTGGGATGATGACAGATTGGTGGGGATGGCATGGCGCGGTGATGGCGATGACCGTTTTCTCCTTGGTAGGCGTGGCCATCGTGAGTAAACTTTTACCGCGTCAGCGTTATTTTTCGCCTGGTAATACCTCTTTACTTGTCCATTCTCGCGGGGTGCTCACGCATCTTCGCACACCCAAGTTGTGGCTGGCGATGCTGATAGGTGGGGTGAACTTTGCGTTATTCGTGAATTTGTTTTCGGTGATAGCGTTTCGTTTGGTGGCTGCGCCTTACCAGTTACCCGTCAGTCTCGTGTCTTCAGTGTTTGTTTGTTACCTCGCCGGTACAGTGACATCGCGTTTGAGTGGGCGTTGGGTGCTGCACTTCGGCGCCATCAAAGGCATGGCTTTTGGTACTTGTGTCGCTATGCTGGGGGTGTTAGTGACCTTGAGCAGTCAGGTGCTTTGGATGGTGGTGGGGCTATTGATTGTGAGTGGTGGCGCGTTCTTTACTCACTCACTCGCTTATGGGTGGGTCAGTCGCCAAGCCGCACAGGGTAAAGCAACGGCAACGGCTTTGTATTTAGTGCATTATTATGTTGGTGGCAGCCTTGGTGGGTTTTATCTTATCGCGGCTTGGCAACACTATGCATGGCCAGGTGTGGTGATTGCGGCCTTAGTGCTTATCACGGTTTTATTGGGACTGGTATTTGGCCTTTCCCGTGTTATGCGCCGTCGTCGAGAAAGCCAGCGCCATGCGCGTGTTGTGGCACCCTGAGCTTTAACTCGATGCAGCGAACAGGGCGTCGTCCGACGCCCTTCTCAGAGAGCGGATTGCGATGACTGCGTTGCCTCTTGGCAGCCAATATTGGCTCCTTTGCGACCGATCGCTTCGCTACAGCGATGTTTCGGTCGGCATGTCGATATTGTCACGGCTGACAGAGTTTCTGGCGTCAAATCCCGTCTGTTTGCCTGGCTGATAGGTACGTATACAGTCTCTCCCTTCGGCTTTTGCTTGGTAGAGAGCACTGTCGGCGCGCTCTATCAAGGATGAAAGCGTGTCGCCCGGTTGCAGCGTGGAGAGGCCTATCGACGCAGTGACTTTCAACGGGGTATGGCTTTCATCAATATAGACATCCATTTCTCGAATTTCCCCCAGCAAACGTTCGGCGATTTGCGCGGTGACCTCACCATTACATTTAGGTAGGAAGACAATAAATTCCTCGCCACCGAATCGACCGAAAATATCGGCTTTTCTCAAACGCTCCTGTACGGTGCGGGTAAATGATTGCAATACCACATCGCCCGCGTAGTGCCCCCACTTGTCATTAATCCGCTTGAACTTATCTAAATCGAGCAGTAAGACGGAGAATGGCGAGTGCCTTTCTTCACTCACGGCCAGCGCGCGCATAGCCAGCTGTAATAGCATCCGGCGATTATAAATGCCTGTTAACGGGTCGAGCGTCGCTTGCCGGTATAGGCGCAAAATCATGTGGAGTTGAGAAAGCTGTGACCATACCACCATGAAGGCAATGACGGTTTGTAGCCAATACGAAGCGATATTGTCTGGGCTGGTCATGGTGGCACTGAACGAATCAACCCATAAGTGGCAAATCAGGGTTATCGACATCAAGAGTAGGCTTTCCCGCATCGTGAGCGGGAAGATGGTCAGCATGACAATCTGAATAATGGGCAGCAAGGTGTAGCTGTAAGAGAATGCCGCGTTGTCAGTGGGAAAGCCTAAAGTGTGGCTGGCAGAAAAATAAAAGGCGTTGGTAGCGAGCACCATGGCGATCAAGCCAAGTTTTGCTGATTTGAGATTATTAGCGCGATTGACCGCGTAACCAATGGTAATCAGCATACCCGCTAACAAAAGGCGTTGTAGCGAGAGCTGCGCCGCGGCCATTTTGTCAGCGAGAAATAAAAAATCAGCGGGTGACCACGCAATAGTCAGGGCGGCCCATACGTAACACAACACGCACAATCTGCTGCGCAGATAGGTGCTGCGTGTATTATTAAAGCTGTTTGCGTGCTTTTTAGCACTCCACAGCTCAAGGAATGATATTTGCAGCTTGTAGACAATATGGCCTAAGGTTTCACTCATCATTGCACCCATTGTGGTTCCCGCCTGTGCAAAGGTTCCAGTTGCATCCGCCGCTTTGGTACTATCATGCTGCGCGGTCATGTTATTTTTTTCTGTCATAAAGGTTGGTATAAGCGTGTAAACATGCCAGTTTGTTGTTTATTTTGACTGTGTTTCTTGCATTCAATGTGATCTAGCCAACTTTTTAATGCAATAAAACGAATAATTGACCATTTTTTATTGAGATACGTAAGGTGCTCTTCATTATGTATACGTTACTCGCTCCTGCGGTTGCCTCGGCAGTTCTAGGGGCACAGCTGGTGCTCTCGCTGGCGTTATTAAAAGGGGAAATATGCCCAGGCCAACGGGGTCGGTTCCATCACGCTTTCTGGGTGCCTGTTTTTGCGTGGTTGATATTAGTTCCATTTACGTTGTTCGCCAGTTTACCCTTTTTGTTGTTAGGGATTTTTGCGTTTCGATCAAAAACGGGTAAAACGCGTCACTCCGGTCCCATTCCTTTGCTTCATGTCGCAAATTTATTGGGTTTTGTTGCATGGATTGTCATACTCGCCGCGCACGGTGGCGGAATGTTAATGATGGGAGCCTTGCAACTGGTGATTCTCGGGTCGAGCCTTGGCCACAGTTTGTTAGTGCGTGCGCGCTCGCGACTGCAAGCTTTTGATCGTTTGCTCCCTCTAATCAGTGTAGTGGCCTTTATGGGGGTGATGGTATTGGCCGCGCTGTTGTCTGCACTCAGCCCATCGGCAACAACTGACATCAACGCCATCATGGCGGGTGCCGGCCTAGGTTTGCTCGGGGTGGCGGCACAGATTTGGCACCTACTGAAGCAAACATCGCCTGTGTTTTGGCGCGTGAGCGTGGGCTTTGGATTTATGCTATTGGCGAATATCAGTCTGACGCGACTCGTCATGGCTTAATTAGGCACTTTTTCGCCTCGGATCTATACTCAAGGTGCGGTCTTCAGTGCAAGGAGAGGGTATGGATATCCACAACATCAGCCGATTAGATGGTGCTATCTTCTATGGCATTGTCAATGAAAGACTGCGTCTTGAGTGTGATAGCTTAGAAGCACTGATGGCGCATTTAGATCTCGAGCACGATCAATTGCAAAATAAGTTTGATGATATTGGTTGTGAGTACGACCCGCTTACCAATCAATTAAGGCTTAAATAGCGTCTAACCTGCGGCTCACTGCATAGACGGTGAGTCGCACTCTAACTCTTCTTTCATCCCTTCGTAGACAGACCCCGTTGTTTTGTTAAAAATTTGATCGTTTATTGTTCTGCCCACTACGCTTATTAAGGGAGAGAGTCAGTGAACTCTCTGTTTTATCACGTGGAATACACGCTATAAGGACGACCCTGATGCCGCGACGAGCATGGAGCGTAATTGTATTAACCGCACTGATTGGCGTGGGGTTTGCAGCCTTAACCGCTCACTTGCTGTATCAAAAAGAGCAAGAGGCGATTCGCAAAGAGCTGCATAAAGACGTGAACAACGCCGCAATGGCGTTAGCGCGAGAGGTGAATCTTGGCCTTGAATTGCTCTATGCCGTCAAGAATCATTTTGACGCGGGGCATCGATTAGATGCGCGTAATTTTCAACCGCTCACGTCCGGTGTACTGACACGCCACCCCAGCTTTAAATCGATAGAGTGGGTGGACATTGTGATGCACCACCAGCGCCGCCATTACGTTCAAGGAATGGAAGAAAGAGGTGCCACGTCTTCACAGTTTAATATTGTCGAGTTGGATGAAAACAACCAACTGATACCCGCGCAACGGCGTGATATGTACTTCCCGCTCAGGTTCACCTCCGGTGAGAATAATGAGGCCGCGGTGATCGGTTTCGATCTTGGCTCCACGCCGGTGACTCGTCAGGCCCTCAAAACCAGTTTTAATACCGGCGTTCCTGTCGCCACGCCAGCGACCACTATTGAGCGCGCCTACGGCAATGTGCGCGGCTTTTTATTGATCATGCCGATTTTATTGGATCCAGAACAGTTAGGTGGGGAAGACACGCGAGATTTGCGCGGCTTTCTGGTGGCGGTGATTGATGTCAATACCTTGGTCAACTTGGCGATAGATACGGTCATTAATGACGGGATTAATTATACCTTGATTGATTCCACCGATCCGAATCATCGCCAAGTGCTTCATACGCAGCGAGTAGAATTAGCACAGATGAAAGATTCACTCGCGCAACAGCCCGCGAATCCTATCTTCTTTGCGGGACGCGAATGGGAGCTGATTGGCTACCCGACCGTTAGGTATATGCAGGCAAGACAAAGTTGGGTGCCGCTTTGGACGTTTCTCATTGGCAGTGGCATATTTTTGCTCATTTGCTACCTGCTTTATCGCCTGCAGTCTCGCGCCTACAGTGTTCAGGTACAAGTTGATCAAAAAACGCACGCATTGAAAGAAGCCAATAGTCGACTCGAATCAATGACTAAGTGTGATGGCCTTACCGGACTATACAACCGTACCCAGTTTGAGCAAGAGCTAGAGCGTGAAATACAACGTGCGCTTCGCGATGATACGTCGCTGAGCCTGATGGTGGTAGAGGTTCAACATCTTTCTAATTACAACAAACAATATGGCCGAATGGCCGGAGATCAATTGATTCGACAAATTGCACAAGTACTGGATGAGATGCTAAAGCGGCCTGGTGATCTGGTGTGTCGGTTTACCGGTAGCCAGTTTGTGGCCATTTTACCGCGGACGGAGGGCGCAGAGCGGTTGGCGGAAGAATGTGTCGCGGCCGTTAACCGATTACAGGTGGCGTTTGAAGGAGAGCCGGAAGATCGTGTCAGGGTGTTTGTTGGCGGGGTAACGGTTAGCGATCAAAAAGAGATGACGGCTTCGCGATTACATGCGTATGGGGAAATTGGCTTGACCCGTGCAAAAGCGGATAATGATACTGGGTGGCACTGGATGGAAATCAGCGCGCCCGTTCAGGATAACAAAAGCATTGATCCATAAAAATCAGAGCGGTACGCATGCACCGCTCTTACGTCTGTTAAGTTTTTATACACTGATTCGGCGTTAGTACTCTTCACCCTTATTGAAACGGTCGCTAACGGCCGGGCTTTTGAGCAAGGGATCGTCGTCTGGTTTTTGTGTGTTAACCGCGGTGAACACTAAGGTATGGGCCTCGTTGCTAAGCATGAGACTGTTACCTCGCATGGTTGCCTCACTCCATTGGCTTAGCACCTGACTCATGGTTTGTTCGAGCTCCATCGCACTCGATGAGCAAGCCATTTTGGTACTTGCCATTGGCGCCACTTTAAAGCGATGACTCTTCAGTTCAGCGTTACCAAAATAGCGATTGCAGCCACTAAAGCCGCTTACGCCCATATCCTTATTAATGGTAAGCGTTGGGGTTCCTTCCGCACTGATAGCTTGTTCATCGACCATGGTCAGTTGCCATTGCTGTGCAACACCAGAGCTTGTCACGCTGCCATTATCGCCTCCGGCATACTGACCGTTACTACAAGCGGTCACCCCGGCAGCGAGCATGACTGCCATCAACACGTGTTTTTTCATAATGACTCCTTAGTCACTAACAGTGGGTTTCAATTCAAGCGTAGCCAAGTTAGTAACAAGTATGCCAATAAAAGTGTGAGTTTATGTCAAGCCAGTGTCTTTTTTGCTAGGCGATAAAAAAAGCCCCCGGTAGAGGGGGCAAGATATACCATCGCGTGTCTTATTATTATTGAAATCTCGTTTTATCGCTGGCGCATAACAGCCACATTTTTGTCTGTCTGATTATGGCTCGCCTGCGATCCCAAGACTGAGGCAAGTTATAGGGATAGATTATCAAGAAAAAATGACAATTGAGTTTCACTGATAGAATGGGATAAGAAAAAAAGCGACACCATCGAGAGGTGATCCGCGACAGGTAATGATATGACTTTTTTAGCGAATGTGTTCACTTTCCTTGACAATTTCGCCCGCGCACTTGTCCACTTAGACGCCAGACAGTAAAACCACAGCATCCACGAGGTGTATTTTTTAGATATTAACGTTATGCTTCTATTTAGTGACAGCACTGATCCGACACTGGCCACAGTGTGTAAGTAAAAGAACGGCTAGGCAGACCCAAAAAGGAATCCATCATGGCATTGAGCGATGCTGCAAAAAAAGTTCAGGAAGCGTTGATTGCTCGCGGTATTGAAACCCCAATGACGGCTAAATCCGCGATGTCTTCTGAAGAACGAAAAGAAAAAATTGAGTTTCACATGCGTGAAATCCTGCAGTCGATCGATTTAGACCTCACCGATGATAGCTTGGCCGAGACACCGGCTCGCATTGCCAAGATGTATGTTGATGAGATTTTCTCAGGCTTGGATTATTCGCAATTTCCCAAAGTCACCATGATTGATAACAAGATGGGTTGCGATGAGATGGTGCGCGTCAAAGACATCTCGGTCACCAGCACCTGTGAGCACCATTTGGTCACCATTGATGGCCGAGCGACGGTGGCGTATCTCCCCGATAATAAGGTACTTGGCCTGTCGAAGATCAACCGGATCGTACGTTTCTTCTCCCAACGGCCACAAGTGCAAGAGCGACTGACCCGCCAGGTACTGGTGGCATTGCAAACATTACTAGAAACCGAGGATGTAGCGGTACGTATCGAAGCGACGCATTATTGCGTCAAATCTCGCGGTGTGATGGATGCCAACAGTGAGACAACCACCACCGCACTGGGTGGGTTGTTCAAAAAGAACGCCGCAACACGGGCTGAGTTTTTGCACGGCATTCAATAACAGCCAACATAGAGATAAAAAGCCCCGATCTGGAAACAGATTGGGGCTTTTTTAGTACAGCTAACGTGGAGACGCTGGCCGTTTACTCAAATTGCCGAGCAATATCGTGGAACTGGCGCACTTTATCTCGCAGCTGGCTACTTGCCTCGGAAACGTCGTTAACCTCGTTGAGGTTTTGCTGAGAAACCGATTCGATATCATGGATCTCTTGGCTAATGGCTGTGAAGCTCTCTAATTGCGCTTGGGCAGAGTGATGCGTTTCATTCGTACGGCCCACCACATCTGCGATGGCATTTCTGACCGAGTGTAGGCTCGCAATACTGTGATCGGTGGTATCAACACACGCTTGCGTTTGTTCGTGGCTTTCGTGAATTTGGGTTTGCCAATGCGAAATGGTGTCGTGCATTTCTTGAATCGATGACTGAATTTGCTCTGTGGCCGTTTGCGTCCGACTGGAAAGCGCCCGCACTTCATCGGCAACAACCGCAAAGCCTCGGCCCTGTTCTCCGGCGCGTGCCGCTTCAATTGCCGCATTCAGCGCTAGCAAATTCGTCTGCTCGGCAATGCCACTGATCTCACTCATTGACTCGGTCACACGCTCGGCGGTGGCAGACAGCTGTTGCGTCGCGGTGAGCGAATTTTCCGATTGTTGAGAGAGCGTTTTTAGCTGCTCGCCCGTTTGTTGTAACAAGGCCTCGGTTTCTTTGCTTTGCTGCTGGACTGATTGCAGTCGCTCAACACTTTGCTGGGCGTTATCAGATACCTTGTTCGCCGATTCAGAGGCATGATCAATGTTACCGGCAATCGAGGAAATCTGATGGCTTTGTTTGTTGATGGCATCGGACACGCGTGTTGATAATGCGCTCAACTCATCTGAAAATTGATTCAGTGACAGTGAGGCATCGAGCATGCGCCCAAGAATGGTGCGAATGCGGGCGTTGAGCATTTTCACTTTATAATCAACCACAGAGCTAAGCCCGGTCCCCGAGTAGATATAACGGCTGATACTGTCGTAATTGTCCTGTATGCCACGCGCGAGAGTAGGCAAGGTGAACAGCTCATCACGAAAGAGGGTACCGAGCACTAAAGGCATCGCAATGGCACCTGCAATATCCCAGCCCGATATGGCGTTATCGAAAATAAGCGACACAGGGGCGGCGACCAATCCCAACCCCATGAATGTGTACTTCAACGCCGCAGGAATATCGGCAACCGATAACTGCTTCATGGATTTACCATTTTTCTCGGCCCGGCACAGAGCTTGGTAAGCTTGTGCGGCGCGATGTTTGACGGCCGGATCAGGCTTCACCCTGACGGACTGATAGCCAGTGACTTGGCCGTGCTCATAAATGGGAGTGACATAGGCGTCTACCCAATAGTAATCGCCGTTTTTACAACGGTTTTTAACTATGCCGCGCCAAGGTTGGTTGGCTTTTAAGGCGCGCCACATATCTGCAAATGCCGCTTTGGGCATATCGGCGTGACGAATAATATTGTGAGGCGCACCTGTGAGTTCTTCTTCATCGTAGCCAGCGATGCGAATAAACTCAGGATTACAGTAGGTAATCACCCCGCGCTTATCAGTGGTCGAGACGAGGCGCTCATCGTCACCAAATACAACTTCATTATTGCTCATAGTCTTTATCTTTTTTGGTCACAGTCAATTAAAAGCCTTATTGGTATTAGTGTAGTGGCTGGAGATTTTTATTAATAATTGTGTTAATAAATTGTTTCTTTCTGGGCGTGGCCCATAAAAAAAAGGGCCTTGCGGCCCTTTGTTTCAGTTTTAAGACAGCGGTGCCTAGTCTAAAACCTTTGCGATGGCAGTGCAAAGTGGCACCATGTTAGTGTGCGTCATGCCTGCCACATTTAAACGGCCTGAGCCGACGATATACACGCCATGATCAGCTTTTAATGCATTGACTTGGTCTTTATTGAGCCCAGAGAACGAGAACATGCCGTTTTGCTGCTCGATAAAGCTAAAGTCACGTGACACGCCTTGCGCTTTCAATGTTTTGACAAACTCGGTACGCATGGTTTTGATGCGATCGCGCATGTCCGCCAGCTCTTGCAACCACTGCGCTTTGAGCGTCGCGTCATTCAAGATGGTGGTGACGACGGCGGCACCATGAGCAGGTGGATTAGAGTAGATAACGCGAGCGATGGTTTTCACCTGACTAAAGGCCTTGGTGGCTTCTTCTTGGTTACGGCCAACGAGCGTGAATGCACCTACTCGTTCGTTATACAAGCCAAAGTTTTTCGAGAACGAACTGGCGATAAGCAGCTCGGGACACACCTTGGTAAAAATGCGTAAGCCGGCGGCATCTTCTTCGACACCAGTGGCGAAACCTTGATAGGCAAAGTCGAACATCGGCAATAGGCCTTTACGCTGACATAGCTCAGCGAGGGCTTGCCACTCTTGCTCGGTAGGATCGATGCCAGTCGGGTTATGGCAGCAACCGTGGAGCAACACAACATCACCCGCGTTTGCCTGCTCGAGATCAGCGACCATTGCCTCGAAATCTTTATCATTCTTGGCCGCGTCATAATAGCTGTACTCAGCAAGAGGAAGGCCAGCAGCCGTAAAAACGCCTTTGTGGTTGGCCCAGGTTGGATTGCTGATCCACACTGTCACCTCGCCAAGATGACGTTTAATAAACTCACCAGCCAAGCGAAGCGCGCCGGTGCCACCTGGAGAGTGTGCGGTATGTGCGCGTTTGTCGTTGATCACGTCAGCTTGCTCACCAAACAGCAGTTGTTGCACTGCGAGGCCATATTCGGCCGTGCCGGGAATGCTTAAGTAAGACTTGGTGTTTTCTCTGTCGAGAAGTAGTGCTTCGGCTTTTTTAACAGAAGGGAGTACCGGTGTCTCACCGTGCTCGTTTTTGTAGACGCCCACCCCGAGATTGATTTTGTCTTCACGTGGGTCAGCTTTATATTCTTCAGTCAGTCCTAGAATAGGATCAGCGGGAGCGGCAGAGATTTTCTCAAACATTGGTGTCGTCCATGGTTATGATGAATGAAAGTCAAACTGGCTTTTTTATAACACTTGTCGAGAACAATAGAAACCGGAGGACAAGCGGCCAGTTGTGCGTTCGGTATCGGTTTATGCTGTAAAAGCGCGACTTACGTAGTCAAAACACAAGAAAAAGGCTGCAATATGCAGCCTTTTGAATCGCGAGTTTATTTAGAAGTTGGCATTGCGTGGTGAGCGAGGGAACGGGATCACATCGCGAATATTGCTCATTCCTGTCACGTAGGAAACGAGACGCTCAAAGCCCAATCCAAAGCCTGAATGAGGGACAGTGCCGTAGCGACGAAGATCGCGGTACCACCAGAAATCTTCTTTCTCAAGACCCATTTCTTCTAGGCGTTGGTCAAGCACGTCAAGACGCTCTTCACGCTGAGAACCACCGATAATTTCGCCAATGCCTGGTGCTAGCACGTCCATCGCGGCAACGGTTTTGCCGTCATCGTTCATGCGCATGTAGAAGGCTTTAATGTCTTTCGGGTAGTTTTTAACGACCACCGGGGCATTAAAGTGCTCTTCTGCAAGATAGCGCTCGTGCTCAGAGGCTAAATCGATTCCCCATTCTACTGGGAACTCAAAAGTTTGGCCGCTGTTTTGCAAGATGGTGACCGCATCGGTGTAATCCACCTGGGCAAAATCTGCATTCACAAACTTTTCTAGACGTGTGAGTACGTCTTTGTTGATGCGTTGCTCAAAGAATTTCATGTCGTCTTGGCGCTCTTCAAGCACCGCTTTGAACACGTACTTGAGCATAGCTTCTGCGAGGGCCGCTGAATCATCCAGATCAGCAAACGCCACTTCCGGCTCGACCATCCAAAACTCCGCCAAGTGACGGCTGGTGTTTGAGTTTTCAGCACGGAAGGTTGGGCCGAAGGTGTAGACTTTGCTCAACGCACAGGCATAGGTTTCGGCGTTTAGCTGGCCGGATACGGTCAAGAAGGCTTCTTTGCCGAAAAAGTCTTGGTCAAAGTCGACGTCGCCTTGTTCGGTTTTCGGCACATTCGCCAAGTCCAAGCTAGAGACGCGGAACATCTCGCCAGCACCTTCACAGTCTGAGGCGGTGATCAACGGCGCAGACATCCAGTAGTAGCCTTGCTCATGGAAAAAGCGATGGATCGCTTGTGACAAGGTGTGGCGAACGCGCGCCACCGCACCAATCACGTTTGAGCGTGGGCGCAAATGAGCCACTTCACGCAAGTATTCGATAGAATGACGTGTTTTCGCCATCGGATAGGTATCAGGGTCGTCTACCCAACCGACGACTTTCACGGCTGTGGCTTGCAGCTCATAGGCTTGGCCTTTTCCTGGTGACTCGACCACGTTACCCGTGACTTCGACCGAGCAACCAGCGGTCAAGCGAAGAACGTCTTGCTGATAATTATCCAGCTCATTAGGGACCACGGCCTGAATAGGGTCAAAACAAGAACCATCGTAAATGGCAAGGAAAGAAATACCGGCTTTGGAATCTCGGCGTGACCGGACCCATCCACGCACAGTCACTTCAGTGTCGACTGCCGCCTTGCCGCGCAGGACGTCTACTACAGGCGCGTATGTCATAATTCGCTTCTATCTCCGTTTAGGGTAATACGGCCATTCAGTGATGACCGCATCATTGATTTTGCAAGTTAGGCTAGCAAGTTTACCTGTATCCTGTATAGCTTCAAGACTTAGGCGAGTCTGAGAGCTTAAATTGGCCAATTAATCCTTCTAACTGCTCAACCAGTTGCTCAAGATTCGCGCTAATCGCTTTGACTTCATTCGCATTGCTGGCGGTGTCATTCGCGTGGCTTTGGATTCGGCCCACTTGAGAGAGGAGGGCATCGGTCATTTGCGCTTGGTGCTCGCTTTGCTGGCTAATGTCGTCCGCGTTGTTATTCACCGTAGTGACTTGATCGGCGATGTTGCCTAGCGCCTCAGAGAGCGCCATGACAGTTTCGCCGCGCTGATTAGCACTGTCACTGGTCGCTTCCACTGCTTGTGCCGAGGCTTCGCTACCTGCACACAGGTTCTCGATAATAGTCTGGATTTCTCCAGTGGCATCATGACTGCGGCTAGCAAGGTTACGCACTTCTTCGGCGACGACCGCAAAACCGCGGCCTTGTTCGCCAGCACGTGCCGCTTCGATTGCCGCATTTAACGCGAGCAAGTTGGTTTGTTCGGCAATTTCACGAATCACGCCTAAAATGGTGGTCACTTGCTGGCTTTGTTGGTTTACATCCAAAATTTGGCTGCGTACCTGGCTAATATCTTCGACTAATTTGCGAATATCATTGGCGGCAACATTGGCAAGGTCACTGCCTTGATTGGCACTGGTGGCGGCTGACTCACTCAGTTGCGCCGCCTCTTGGGTGCGGTTTTGAATATCATGCTGATGCTGTTGAACATTATCGATCGCCGATGACATATCATTGGTTTCATGACGTTGGCTATCGGCTAACTGATCAGTATGGCTGGACACACGAATCAAGTTCATGGCCTCGGCTGACAGCGTTTCAGAGGTGCGTTGAACTTGTTGCAAGCTGGCAGAGAAGTTATCAAGTAGCTGGTCACAACTATCACATAGCTCACCAATTTCATCGCCACGGGTATCGTTGAGACGCTCGGCCAGATTCTTATCATGGCTGGTACGTTTCATAAACGCAGAGACCCGCTTCAGCGGAGACACCACCCAACGGCGGATCACAGTTAATGAGATCAGAAAACCCAACACGGCAATACTGCCCATGATCCCGGCAGTAATAAGCATTTCTTTATCAATGGTGCCGTAAAGCGGCTCGAGGTCGTATTCCAGGCGAATCACCCCTAGCACTGTTCCTTCTTCGGCAACATGGCATTGCAGGCAGTTGGTGCCGCGATAATCACTGCTGGCTTTCATCGGCAGTGCCACGACCAGCCCCTCACCGGATCCAGAGTTAAAGGTTTCGACAATGGTCTCACCGTCAAGCGCACGTTGGTCAATGTCATCTTTTGGGGCTTGTTCAGGGTTGCCTGGACCGAAAAAGCGGGTGATCGCCTCTGCGCGAATGACACGTGCCTCTTCAATGCCTTCATGAGAAAGCATTTTTTCGCGTAAGGTATTTCGTTGGCTGATGGTGCCCGTCAACATCAACATGTTAAGGCTATCAAAATAGTTAGAGGCTTTATCGAGCGTTTGCTGACTAACAATCGATGTCATCAGTGCTTTTTGCTGATGAGATTGGTAGGCCAAAGACGTGACGAGCACCAGAGCGAAAACAAGAAAAAGAGCAAGAAGGATTTTGCTCGCAAGGGTCATGCGCATGAGTCAACCATTTTCTATTAATTTATAGATTTATCAATTATAGCTTGTAGTCACTATGTTAAACCTAGAGTGCGCGAGTGGGGGCGTTCCCATATAAAATGTGTGATTTCATCGACGTAATTAGTCCTAAAAATAAGACATGCCGGCGGTTGAGAGCTGTTGATGCCCTAAAAGCTGGGATAACATTTTGGCGAGTAAATGCGATTGAGTCATCCGGCTAATTTGAGTAGCATGCGGCCTCGTATTGTTGTTGGAAGAGATAAAATGACCACCGAGTTGTTTAAAGAGTTCACCTTTGAAGCGGCACACCACCTTCCTAATGTCCCTGAGGGACACAAGTGTGGTCGTCTACATGGACACTCTTTTATCGTGCGTTTGTATGTAGAAGGTGAGGTGGATCCTCACACAGGCTGGGTAATTGATTTTGCGGAAATCAAAGCGGCGTTTAAGCCTATCTATAACCGCCTTGACCATTATTATCTCAATGAGATTGAAGGGCTGGAGAATCCGACCAGCGAAGTACTCGCAAAGTGGATTTGGCAACAGGTTAAGCCAGATTTACCGTTACTCAGTAAAGTCATGGTCAAAGAGACCTGCACAGCCGGCTGTACCTATTACGGTGACTAAGGCGCGTGGCGTTGCACGAGTCACGGATCTGAGCGGCGGCGACCTAGGCCGTTGCTCTCCATATCAAGTGTGATACTTGGTTAGCGTGCGGCACCTTGGTCGCGCTAGAACGCCGTATAGCGCGTCCGGTGTGCGGTCATGATGAGAGGGGTGTTTACCATCGATGCTCAGGCAATCGCCAGATACTTATGTGTTTGTATCGATAGCCGCCAGCCTCGCTGAATGCAGGTATCAATGCACAGCTGGGTCGCGCGCGTTTTTTGACTCACGGGCTGTAACGCAATGGTCGCCGTATCAGGCGGCGGGCAGGTGGTGAGTAGCGCATCAAGCTGATCAATATCTTTCTCTGTTCCGACCGGGTGTTTCACTTCATTTGCCCGCGCCATTGCCTCTTTCAGCACTGGCAACTTCCCTCGCATATTGATTTTCGGAGACACAGTGACCCAGGTATTAGCCGACGCTTCAATCGGATAAGTACCACTCGTTTCTATTTGGCATTGGCAGCCAGCGGCTTCTAGCGCATGGGTTAACGGTTTTAAATCGTAAAGGCAAGGCTCACCACCGGTAATCACAATATGACGCGCGTGATAGCGGCTTAGAATGTCGGCGGTAATCGCATCAGCGCTGAGCCAGCACCAAGCGGGAGAGTCTTCAGACTTATCAATGATGAAAATCTTGTCTTTCCGATCTTTTTCATCGGTTTCCCAAGTTTGCTTGGTATCGCACCAGGCGCAACCGACAGGACAACCTTGCAAGCGAACAAAGACAGAGGGAACCCCTGTAAACGTGCCTTCGCCCTGAATGGTTTCAAATATTTCGTTAACTCGGTACATGATGGTTGGTAGCGGTCGATGTAAAGCGCCACATTATGCCAATGAATACGGCTGAGATCTTGTTTTTTCACGCGTGATTAGCCTTTGAACAGCGTTACTGTTTAAGCGGGTTTTGTGAGTTTGTACGCGATTTCATCGATCTAAAGTGACCCACATCACGGGGTAGCAGCTTGCTGCTTCACAATTAGTTCGCGAAGTAAAAAAATTCACGGAGATAGGTGATATCAGGGGTATCACCATAGCCAAGCAGTTATAGGACAAGGCATGATTATTGGGCAGCCGGGACATATCGACCACATTAAGCGTAAAAATGCGGGCACGATTTATAATTTAATCGACCGTTTTGCCCCGATTTCTCGGATCGAACTGTCGAAACGCAGTCAATTAGCACCCGCCAGTATTACCAAAATTGTTCGAGAGTTGATGGACGCGCACTTGGTCAAAGAAACACAAATACAGGGTACCAGCATGCGTGGCCGGCCCGCTGTCGGCTTGGTGCTGGACAATGAGGGCTGGCAATTCTTATCCATGCGACTAGGGCGTGGTTATCTCACCATGGCACTGCACTCACTGAGTAGTGAAATCCTTATTCAAGAACGCCATGAAATTGATGTCATGGCGCAGGATGCCTTGCTTTCCACGGTGGTTGAATACGTAAAAGCCTTTTTCTCACGCCACCAAGAGACGGTCGATCGCGTGACCAGTATTGCGGTCTCGCTCCCTGGATTGGTGAACAGCGCGCAAGGCACAGTGATCCAGATGCCGTACTTTGAGGTTGATCATATGCCGCTGGGGCCAGTGTTACACCGTGAGACGGGGCTGCCAGTATTTGTCGGTAACGATACGCGCTCGTGGGCGTTGGCAGAGAAGTTATTTGGCAACGCGAAAGAATCCGATAGTGCAGTGTTGGTGGCTGTTCATAATGGGGTCGGTGCCGGCATCATACTCGAGGGTAAAGTCCTTCAAGGGCGTATTGGCAATGTGGGCGAGTTGGGCCACATCCAGATTAAGCCTTTCGGCAAACGCTGTTTTTGCGGTAACTATGGTTGCCTTGAGACGGTCGCCAGTCTCTCTGCCGTGTATGAACAGGTACAGACGCTACTGGATGAGGGGCACGCGAGCCAGTTACAGTGTCAACCATTAACCATAGACGGCATTTGCGACGCGGCGGTGGCAGGCGATGGGCTCGCGCATCAGGTGATCACTGAGTTGGGGCATCACCTGGGTACGGCTATCGCGATTGTAGTGAATTTATTCAATCCAGAAAAAATACTCTTTGGCGGAGAGTTTAATCGTGCCAAGAGCGTGCTTTATCCCGCGATTATGGAGTGTTTAAAGACCCAAACCATCCCGTTATATAGTAAGCACCTGGTGTTGGAAGAGAGCTATTTTTATACCCAAGCCACCATGCCTGGCGCAGCGATGGTCAAACAAGCCATGTACGATGGCAATTTGCTGATGAAAGTGCTGGAAGGATAGGGGTCGTCGTTTCAGTGCTATGACGCCTGGCAACGCTGAAAAACTAACCTGAATGATGGCTTTGTCCTGTCTATCAGAGATAAAAAAAGCAGGTGATTCGCACCTGCTTTTGTGAAAGTGTTTCTTTAAATAGCGACGTTAACTATTTTTTCTTTCTTCAGCCATGCAAGCGGCTGCGGTAAATACCACATCGGTTGAGCTGTTGAGGCCGGTTTCCGCGGAATCTTGCAAGACGCCAATGGTAAAGCCAATCCCTACCACCTGCATGGCAATCTCTTGTGGGATCCCGAACAAGTTACAGGCCAGTGGGATCAACAGCAATGAGCCGCCGGCCACACCAGATGCACCACAGGCTGATACTGCCGCGACAATACTCAGTAGCACCGCGGTGGCGATATCCACCTCAATACCCAAAGTGTGAACTGCTGCCAGCGTCAATACGGTAATGGTGATCGCCGCACCGCCCATGTTAATGGTTGCACCCAGTGGAATCGAAACCGAGTACGTGTCTTCATCCAACTCAAGACGGCGGCACAGTTGCATATTCACCGGGATGTTAGCGGCTGAACTACGGGTAAAGAAGGCGGTTATGCCACTTTCACGTAGGCATTTTAAAACCAGTGGGTAGGGGTTTTGACCTGTTTTGAAGTACACAATCGCTGGGTTAACCACCAATGCGATGGTGAACATGCTACCCAATAGCACACCGAGAAGGTGCATATAACCTGCTAGGGCATCAAAGCCACTTTTAGCCAGTGTGCTGGCGACCAAACCGAAGATACCCAAAGGCGCAAAACGGATCACAAAGCGCACGATCATCGACACGCCTTCTGACACGTCGGAAAATACGCGCTTGGTTTCATTTGATGCGTGGTGCAAAGCAATCCCCAAACCGATCGCCCAAGCGAGGATCCCGATGTAGTTACCGTTCATCAATGCACTGACTGGATTGTCCACGATATTGAAAAGCAAGGTGCTCAATACCTGGCCAATCCCTTCTGGTGGGGTGATGCTGGCATCTGTGGTGGCAAATTCCAAGGTTGTTGGGAATAAGAAACTCATGGTGACTGCCGTCAGTGAGGCAGCCAGCGTACCGACAAGATATAGACCAATAATGGGACGCATGTTGGCGCGCTGTCCTTGCTTTTGGTTAGCAATGGAAGCTGCCACTAAAACGAAGACCAAAATGGGGGCGACGGCTTTCAACGCGCTGACGAAGAGTTGTCCGAACAGTCCTGCATTCGCTGCCCACTCAGGAGACAGGTATGCAAGGACACCGCCGGCAAGAATACCGACAAGGATTTGAAGTACCAACGAGTTGCCTCGGCTGACACTGGCGAGTTGTGTTTGACTCATGTGACTCTCACTTCACTGTGTTTATTATCAATGGCTGTTAATGAATCGTTAGAAGTGACGAATTAAACCAGTTTGATTCACCTGATGTAAAGAGAAAATTACTACTTTGCACTAGTTATGTAGGGCTGGGGCGGAGAGTTGTCATTAAGTAAAGGTTTACCAGGTGTAATTATTCTGTTATCGCTGCGAGATTAATGATGATAACGGGGAGCTTCGCCGAGTAAATGCATGCATTCTGTTGCCTCTTTAGCATAAAAAAAGGCGGCTTCGCAGCCGCCAGAAGGATAACAACTAACACAGAAATTTTTAGTAAATCGCATGTCCCACGGTATTGAGTAGTTTGCTTACGCCTTTAGTGAAATAGAGCGGCGCATTCGCAACCGTGTAGCATAGGCAGCCTTGTTGGGTGAATGGCGTATGGTGATGACGACTATCGAGCAAGATAAAATCGCCCGGGACGTATTCACCGCTTTCATCTTCGAAGGTACCGTCAAGCAGCAGTGTTAATTCATAACCTTTGTGGGTGTGCGCTGGCACCGAGCCGCCTTCATCAATATGAAGGAAACTGGCACGTGTCGCTCCTTCATCAAGGTTCAATCGAGCGCGCTGCACTTTGCCAAATGATGACCAGTTGGAATCACTAAAGCGTTGTAGCGCGCGTGGCAGTGTGTAGGTTTTGTCACTGACACTTATTTGTGTTGCACGGACGGGCGCCTGTGCATCGACGGCACCATCATTGGCGGCCGTATCTTCGAAAATGGCAGCAAGCATTTCGTCTTCAGCCGCATAATCCCAATCAGTAGCGGCCGTTTCTTCCTCGTCGAACACGGTCTGTGCAAGCGAAGCTTCTGCAGCGGCGACATATGCTTGGCATTCCTGGCAAAGCTCAACATGCGCTGACAACGCAATCGCCATCGAGGTGGGCAGTTTGCCAGCTGCAAACGCATCGAGTAAATCGGTCGATGGGTGATATTTAATCATTGTTTTACCTCCAGGTGATTGCGGAGCTTTTCCAGACCTAAACGCAATCGGGATTTTACGGTGCCCAGCGGCACGTTCAACTGTTCTGACAACTCTTGATGGGTAAGCTGTTTCAGATAAACGCCTCTTACCACTTGTTGTTGCACGTCGGGTAACTCATCAATGAACGACAGCAACTCTTGATCCATCATATATTGCGCACCCGCATCCGATTCATTGTCCTGCTGGCCGGATTCGAGCACGGGCCAAATATCATCACTGAAATTGTCTTCCCGGTTCGATTGCACCTTACGCAACATATCAAAGCTAATATTACGCATAATGGTGAACACCCACGTGGTCGCTGCGCCTTTGTCCGAGTTATACAAGTGGGCTTTGCGCCACACCACTAACATGGTTTCTTGTACCAATTCCATCGCCTGGCCGTCAGCGCGAAGGTGCTTGGCACCGTACGAGCGGATCTTGGGACCAAAAAACCGGAAAAGACGTTCAAAAGCGGCGCGGTCGCGCTTCTCCGAGACTTTTAATAATAATGCAGACAACTCTTCCTTCGTCACGTCAGTCATGTTGGCACGCGTGTCCCGTCTGGAAATGGTGGTCTCAGTATACATGGTTTGTGGCGCAGTCATAGTTGAGTCCTATCTGTCGTAGCCGTCCATTTGGCTACCAGTACGTGAGTAGCAGTGATTGGATCACTCGACTTCCTCTTCAAGAAGCTGACTGATGAATTGTTTCGCTTCTTCTGCCGATTCTTGCGCTATAAACCATTGTTTTTGCGCATTAGAAAGCGGCAATATCTCCAGCCAACGCTGACAGCTCCAAGTTAAGTCGTCGAAAGGGGCCGCCTCATATTGCTCTGCGTGCTCAGGATGGGCCGCAAAGACATGTTTTAGCCCGGCTGCAATATGCGCTTTATCGTCGGCTTGGTCATCATCCAAATACTCATCATGAGGCCAATCATTGAGAGCCCGTATGTCACCCACCCACAACTTATCGGCGTCTTGATCGGTCGATAGAATTTCCACACGTTGACGGCCGGCGATCGTAATCCCCAATAAGCCGTCAGGGAGTGTTTCAAAATCGACAATGTCGACCAGTGTGCCGTATTTGTACAGGCGTTTTCCCTGCATCATTGCCAGCACGAACCCCTCTTGGTTTGCAGAGCACTCTCGGACGAGGCGTAAATAGCGGGGTTCAAAAATGCGCAGTTTTGCCCTGCCACCCGGTAGCAAAAACAGGGGCAAAGGAAACAGCTTAGTCATACTGATGCCTCCTTCTATTGATTCAACATGCTCCCCACTACGCGTCGTGGGGCGCATGCGATCAAGATAGGCTTTGGATGGCGCTAATCATATTGACATTGATTGCTGCTGTGGCATTCTGGATGTCTAAACGGCCAATAAGAAAGGTAAAGGGAATGAAGATAAAACAACTTGGTGTCAGTCTCGCGTCACTGCTCGTCGCGGTATTGCTCTCAGGATGCGCTGAGGAGAATGAAACGATTAAAATTGGCGCGACGGTAGGTCCCCACGCGCAAGTGGTTGAGTCGGTGGCTAAGCAAGCGAAAGAGGAGGGGATTGATGTTGAGGTCGTGGAGTTCTCCGACTATATCTCGCCTAATGCAGGCTTAGCGGATGGCAGCTTGGATTTAAACAGTTATCAGCATCAGCCGTTTCTTGATAATTTTAACCAAAACCACGATAGCGAGTTAGTATCGGTTGGTCGTTCGATCTTAATGCGGATGGGGGTTTATTCTGACAAAGTCGACAATATTGAGGCGTTAGCAAATGGCGCACAAATTGCGATCCCCAATGATCCCACTAATGCCGGTCGCGCGCTGTTATTGCTGGAAGACGCAGGTTTGATTACTTTGGCTGACAATGTTGGCTTTAAAGCCACGCTTCAGGACGTTCAATCCAACCCTAAACAGCTCGAATTTGTTGAAGTCGAGGCCGCACAACTGCCGCGCAGCTTACAAGATGTCGATGCCGCGGCGATCACTATGAACTATGTGATGTCATCAGGGCTTGATCCGAGCGAGCAGGGCATTTTCTTGGAATCCAAAAATGCGCCTCTCGCGGTGATGGTAGTGGCCGCGCGCAAAGACGACCAAGATAACCCGACGTATCAGCGATTACTCGCGTTATTCCAGTCCGACAAAACACGTCAATTTTTGCAAGACACCTTCAATGGCACCATAGAGCCAGCATTCTAAATCACCGTCACCCCATATAATCGGTCAGTGCAATGCAGGCCGATAGCCAAACGTCACTATTTGTTTACCACTCATACAGTTATTGCTGCTACCATGGTAGCGATTCGCTGATCCACCCTGTGTTAGGGTCGCGAGATCTACCTCCCCACATCACTAAAACGCATAGGAAATTGGATGCAATCGGCTAGTCGCCCATTTAATTGGTCGCCCGTATTGCTGGCGTGCCTGACCGTCAGCATTGGGCAATTCAGCATGGGCTTAGTATTCCCGTCTTTGCCCTGGATAGCTCGTGATTTCAACCTCAGTATGGACAATGTCCAGCTACTGATCTCTGCCTATCTACTCGGGTTCGGGCCATCACAGTTTATTTATGGGCCTATCTCAGATGCGCTTGGTCGTCGCCGTGTATTGTTAGCCGGTGTATTACTCTCTTTGATTGGCTTAACCGTGATGGTGAGCTTTAGCGCCAGTTTCACGGGGTTAGTCATTGGCCGCTGTATTCAAGGAATGGGAACCGGCTGCTGTGCCGTGCTCTCACGCGCCTTTACGCGTGACTCGTATTCGGGGGATCAACTGCCGCAAGCGATGTCGTATTTGATTATGGTGGCGTCGTTCACGCCCATCGTGGCGCCCGTTATTGGCGGGTTCGTTAACCACAATCTAGGCTGGCTGGCGATCTTTATTTTGCTGATGGTGTACACCAGCTTGGTGTGGTGCGTGCTGTTTTTTCTGTTCAAAGAGAGCATGCACGCGCGTTCACCCTTGCCCAATGTGAAGGTGATACTTGGCCGTTATGGCGCACTGCTAAAAACACCATACTTTCTCTATTTCGCCAGTATTAGCTGGCTGAACTTTACCTTGGTGATCACCACGGTTTCGCTGATGCCATTTTTAATGCAAGAGCGCATCGGGATGACATCGGATCAATATGCCTTGTGGGCGCTCATTCCTACTTGCGGGTTACTACTGGGCAGCACGCTGGTGTCGCGTATTCGTCCACGTTTAGGTACCAAACGCATGCTGCTAATGGCACCGGTGATGCAGCTCATCTCAGCGATATGGCTATGGTTTACCCCCATGGATCCCTTGCTGCTGATGATAGGGCAGTTTTTTATGGTGTTTGGCAACGGGATTGCGCTGCCGTGCTCCCAGTCGCAGGTGATGCAGCCTTACTCTAACCAAGCCGGCACCGTCGCTGCGCTCTCCGGTGGTGGACAGATGATCATTTCTGCGTTGATGAGTATGGCGCTATTGAGCTTGGGGGTTAGCGAAGCATGGCACCTTGGTGTGGTGGTTGGCGTCTTTGCGCTGCTCTCCGTTCATAATATCTTCCGTGGCTTCGCAGCACCGAAAGTCAACGTCGCCAATGGCACCATCTGACGGAATACAGAAAGAGCAAGCGCCCCAATGCGAATACGAGCTGCTCTTTTAGTTTCTAGCCGCTAGAAGCGAAGCGCTCTGTATTCAAGATCTTGAATCAAGCGTAGGTCGGACAAGCGCTAGTGCGATGTGACCCTCGTGACTCGATGTAAGTGGCGCGCCTCCGACATGGAGGTCAAATCGGGCCCCGATTGTGACAGGCGCCCGTTGGCAATTTGCACATACCCAACACTATGCCTGGGGCTTGTGTCACCTACGCCAATGGCACCATCGGCGTTAAAGTACGCGTAGGTCGGAAAAGCGCCAGTGCGATGTGACCCTCGTGACTCGATGTAAGTGGCGCGCCTCCGACATCGAGGTTAAATTTGGCACCGATCGTGACTGACGCCCTATCTACTCACCAAAAAACTGAGTAATTGCGGTGATCATCCCTTGGGTGAGTTGGTGGAGTTGGTCGTCGCGGATGCAATAGGGTGGCATCACATAAACCAGTTTTCCGAAGGGGCGAACCCAAATGCCTTGGGCGGTCATTAAGGGCTGAATATCGGCCAGATTCACCGGATCGGTCAGCTCTATCACGCCAATTGCGCCAAGCACGCGCACGTCTGCCACACATGCCAATGCGCGAGCGGGGGTTAAGCCAGTTTTTAGCTGTTGCTCGATGTGCGCGACGGTCTGCGGCCAGTCACTTTCTAGCAAGGTATCAATGCTGGCGCAGGCCACGGCGCAGGCGAGAGGATTGCCCATAAAGGTGGGGCCGTGCATAAAACAGCCTGCATCACCGCTACAGACGGTATCAGCCACATGGCGGGTAGTTAGCGTGGCGGCCAAGGTCATGTAGCCGCCGGTCAGTGCTTTACCGACGCAGAGTATATCTGGGCTGATCTCCGCGTGGTCACACGCAAATAGTTTACCGGTGCGGCCAAATCCGGTGGCAATTTCATCCACAATCAGCAGCACATCAAATTCGTCGCACAAGGCGCGCACTTGACGCAGGTATTCGGGATGATAAAAGCGCATACCGCCAGCCCCTTGCACGATGGGCTCTAAGATCACCGCGGCCAGTTGTCCATGATGCGCGGCGAGTGCGTCGCGCATAGGCTGTATGTCGTCAGGGTTCCACTCACCGTCAAAGCGGCTTTGTGGCGACGGCACAAAATGATGCTGGGGCAGAAACCCTTTGTAGAGTTTATGCATCGAATTATCAGGATCCGTCACCGACATGGCGGCGAACGTGTCGCCATGATAGCCATGACGCAAGGTCAAAAACTGTGCGCGCGACTCACCGCGCCCCTGCCAATATTGCATCGCCATTTTAAGCGCCACTTCTACCGATACAGATCCTGAATCGGCCAAAAACACTTGCGTGAGCGGCGCGGGTGAATGCGCGACCAAGCGCTCACAAAGCGATACCGCGGGCTGGTGGGTGAGCCCGCCAAACATCACATGCGACATGTTATCAATTTGCTGATGCGCCGCGGCGTTCAAAGCAGGATGGTTGTAGCCGTGAATGGCTGCCCACCATGATGACATACCATCAATCAGAACGGTGCCATCTTCAAGATGCAGTTCCGCGCCGCTTGCGTGTGAGACGGGCAAGCAAGGCAAAGGATCGAGCGTTGAGGTGTAGGGATGCCAGATATGTTCACGGTCAAAACGGGTGTTAATGCTCATAAATAAATCAGATGTAAACTAGTGTGATATCGTTGTGTTGACAGGTTAGCGTCTGTGGGTAGACTAGCCAAGCATTAAAACGACAACAACGGGGAAAACCGCGTGGAAATAAGACACAACTGGACCGCACAGGACGTGCAAGCATTGTTCGATAAACCCTTTATGGATCTATTGTTTGAAGCGCAGCAAGTGCATCGTGAATATCATCCTGCCAACCAAGTGCAAGTCAGCACGCTGTTATCGATCAAAACCGGCGCGTGTCCAGAAGATTGCAAATATTGCCCGCAAAGTGCGCGGTATCGCACCGATGTTGAAAAAGAGCGCTTAATGGAAGTGGAACGCGTGCTCGAAGCGGCAGAAAAAGCCAAAGCCTCAGGCGCGACACGCTTTTGCATGGGCGCTGCCTGGAAAAACCCCAAGCAACGCGATATGCCGTACCTGCTCGATATGATCCAAGGAGTGAAAAGCCTAGGATTAGAAACCTGTATGACACTGGGCATGCTGGATAGCGAGCAGGCCCAAACCCTCTCTGAAGCGGGCTTAGATTACTACAACCATAATTTAGATACGTCGCCTGAGTTTTACGGCAACGTCATTACCACGCGGACCTATCAAGAGCGCCTTGATACCTTATCCAACGTGCGAGAGGCGGGGATGAAAGTCTGCTCAGGCGGGATTATCGGACTGGGCGAAAGTACCCGCGATCGCGCCGGCTTGTTGATGGAGCTGGCCAATATGCCTGCTCACCCAGAAAGCGTGCCGATCAATATGCTGGTTAAAGTGAAAGGCACGCCGCTTGAGAACGTCGATGACGTCGACCCGTTCGATTTTGTCCGCATTATCGCGGTAGCACGGATCATGATGCCCAAATCGGCAGTGCGGCTGTCTGCCGGACGCGAAGACATGAACGAGCAAATGCAAACCTTGTGCTTTATGGCTGGCGCCAACTCGATATTCTATGGCTGCAAGCTGTTGACCACACCAAACCCTGACGAAGACGCGGATATGCAGCTATTTAAAAAGCTGGGTATTAATCGTGAAGCGGTCAGCCAAAAGCCCGATCAAGTCACTGAGCACGACTTACTTGAGCAAGTGGCCGAGCGAGTGGCATCGCGCCCGCAAGAGGGTGATTTGTTCTACGATGCCAGTGTCTAAGCACCATGACTGATACAAGATCAGCGCTGACCCGTCGTTATCAGGACGAGCTGACCGTACGCCAGCAACAAGGCCTGTGGCGGCAAAGTGGTGACAATGCCGTCGCCGAGTCATGGCGCAACTTTGCCGGTAATGATTACTTAGGCCTCGCGCAAGATCCGCGATTGGTGAAAAAGGCGCAGCAGCATCTTGAACGTTGGGGCTTGGGCGCAACGGCTTCACCGGTGGTATCTGGTTTTACCGCCGCGCATCAATCCCTTTGTGATCAGCTGTGTGATTGGCTGGGTTACCCGCAAGCGATACTGTTTAACAGTGGTTTTGCCGCCAATCAGGCGTTGCTCTTTACGCTGTTAGGCAAAGACGATGCCTTATTTCAAGACAAGCTCAACCATGCCTCCTTGATTGAGGCCGGCGTATTGAGCCCTGCCACACAGCGGCGTTTTCGTCATAACGACATGGCACATCTTCGCCAACTGCTCGCAAAGCAAATCCAGCCTTCCGCATCGCTGATTGTCTCGGAAGGGGTATTTAGCATGGATGGTGATGTGTCGCCAACCGAGAGTCTTGCCGCGATTGCCAATCAATCGGGCGCGCTCTGGGCGCTGGATGATGCGCATGGGATTGGCGTGTTAGGGCAAGAAGGCGAGGGCAGTATCAGTCGTGGCGCGCGGCCGGATATTTTAATCGTGACGTTTGGAAAAGCCCTGGGCGTCGCAGGGGCGGCAGTGCTGGCTTCTCCCACCATCATTGACTATTTACGCCAGTTCGCTCGCCATTATGTGTACTCGACGGCTATGCCACCCGCGCAAGCGGCACTCATTGAAGATGCGATTAGGCTGGCACGAAAAGAGCACTGGCGGCGAGAAACACTCAGCGCCCATTCTGAACAGCTAGCGCAAGGCCTCCATGATTGGTTAGAGACGACGTCTGCTTTCGAACCGCCCGCAGGTAATCGGCAGCCTTTACCGCAACTACTCGCAACGCCTAGCCCGATCAAGCCGCTGATTATCGGCGATTTGGCAGCATTACAGCAGGTGAATCACGCTTTGATGAAAGCCCATATCCGAGTAGGAGCGATTCGACCACCGACTGTGCCTGCTAACACCGCACGTCTGCGGATCAGCCTGTCCGCACAGCATCAAAAGACAGATATCACCGCGCTGATTGAGGCGCTTAAGCCGCTATTAGCGAGCGACAACACATGCGAGGTGACAGCGTGATCGTGGCTGATAAACAAGCGATTGCTCAAGCGTTTGGCCGAGCCGCGCCCCATTATGATGACAGTGCGACGCTGCAGCGCCGTGTCGGCCATCGGTTAATGGCATTGGCTGAGTCAGAGCAAAAGGCTATCCATCTCAATACCGTCTTAGATGTCGGTTGTGGCACCGGCTATTTCATCCAGCAGTGGATAACTCACGCTAAGACAGTGATTGGACTGGATCTCAGCGCTCCTATGCTTGCGACGGCAAAAGCGCGCTGTGGCGATGCCATGTTAGGCATACAAGCTGATGCGGAGCATTTGCCGCTGGCCGATAACAGTGTCGATCTGGCATTTAGCTCGCTAGCATTGCAATGGTGTGACGATTTGCACGTGCCATTGGCGGAGCTGCGTCGGGTCGTCAAACCCGGCGGGAAAATTCTTGTTTCGACACTGCTCAACGGATCCTTGTGTGAACTCGACAGCGCGTGGCAACAAGCATGCGGCACGTCACGGGTGAACCGCTTTATCTCCTTCTCAGAGTTACAACAGGCGACCCAACGTGCCGGGCTGATGCACGCAACCGTGTTGCAAGAAAGCGAACAGCTGACCTTTGCCACTGCCCATGCGGTGATGAAAAGCTTAAAAGGCATTGGTGCCACCTATCGCCCGCAAGGGGCGGGGCAGCAAGGGCTGGCGACAAGAACGCAGTTTAGCGCGGTGGAGAAGGCGTATCAGCGTTTTGCGCTCGCCGCCAACACCTTACCGGTGACCTATCAAATTGGCTACATAGTGATTCACCATCATGCATGACAGTTACTTTATTACCGGCACCGATACCGAAGTGGGAAAAACCTATACCACGGCGGCGCTGTTGCACGCTTTTATCGCAAAGGGCTATCAAGCGGTGGGCTACAAGCCTGTCGCCGCTGGTGCTGATTTAGCGCCTGATCACCAACTAAATAGTGACGCTGTCACTTTGCAGCGCGCCAGTGCGATTGCATTGCCGTATGCCGCGATCAATCCAGTGTTGTTAGAAACGCCATGTTCGCCGCATTGGGCGGCCGCGTTAGCCAATACGCCCATTGATACCCAGATGCTAAGCGATGGGTTGGTACATTTAAAACAGCAGGCACGCCCGGTATTGGTAGAAGGCGCCGGCGGCTGGCAAGTGCCACTGAGTGAGACGGAAACGCTGGCCGATTGGGTAGTTGCCCATCAGTTGCCAGTGATCATGGTGGTGGGGATTAAACTTGGCTGTTTAAACCATGCTTTGCTCACTGCAGAGGCCATTCGTGCCCGCGGGCTTGAATTAGCCGGATGGGTCGCAAACACGGTTGATCCTAAGGCCCAGCACAGTGACGAGATGGTGCGCTATTTAAACGCCCATTTAGATGCGCCTTGTCTCGGGCACTTGCCGTTTGCTGCCGATGCTTCGCCAACACAATGCGCGAGTCACTTAGATATTGCGCAGTTGTAAACAATTTATGGAAATGTAGCGATCAAAAAAGCCAGCGCTATGCTGGCTTTGTCTATTTAGGTAGGCAGTTCGGGTAGACAATTACTTTTGGTCGTCTTGCACACCCATTAGGCTTTGCTGAACCTCGGCCATCTGGCGTGCAGCTGACGCGTCATCCGACGCTAACCCAAGCTCTGAGCAGGCCTCATCGAAGCTCATGCCGAGATGACAGGTTAAGATGTCGATAGCGACTCGGTAGTTTTCTTGCTCTGCCATGGTCTCACTCCATTGATAACGCGTTGCGTTGTTAAGGTTAGGTTGTCCACACGCGGTGGTTGTACACTTAATGCTTGATATGACCGCTGACTGCCCATTACTTTATTGCTTTACGCAGTGCATCAGCGTCATAGTTTTAAACAGCTGCGCATAAATTAGCCTGAGTAAACCGCGATGACAACTCGACCAAAGTCTATATTGGTAGGTTTTTGTCTTTTTTGTTGGGCTTTTCTGCCTCATTAATTGTTAACTGTTTGAATAGATTGTTAAAAACACAAGGTTGCGCGGTATCACAATTTGTTTAGATCAGATCGAAATAACGTGCCACACTAACTGGTCGGCGCAGAGAGTGGATGGGGCGGGCGCCATAAGCGACGACTGGGATTTATTCGTAACAAATTGCATCAAAGGATTGTTTTTATCATTAATGCCCATACTATTTTTATCATTACAACAAATAAGCGCTAAACACTGGGTTTAAGCGACGGAGACACACCATGAAACGCTTAGGATTATTTCTTGCTACCAACCTTGCGGTACTGGTCGTATTTAGCATTGTGCTGAATATCATTTATGCCGTGACAGGCATGCAACCAGGCAGCTTATCTGGATTGCTGGTACTGGCAGCGGTATTTGGTTTTGGCGGCTCGTTGATATCGTTGCTAATG
The DNA here is from genome assembly GCF_001995685.1 of Salinivibrio sp. IB282. Classification (NCBI taxonomy): domain Bacteria; kingdom Pseudomonadati; phylum Pseudomonadota; class Gammaproteobacteria; order Vibrionales; family Vibrionaceae; genus Salinivibrio; species Salinivibrio sp. IB282. The sequence goes on from NZ_MUET01000029.1 coordinate 28,993, forward strand.
TCAAAATCCATGGCATTACGCTCGGTGGGGGCGCAAGTGATTGAGCACCCACGCAACGAAACCGAGCACTGGCTAATGAATACAGTCAGTCAGCAAGCTCAACGTGCTGGCATTGGTATGCCAACCGTGGCGGTATACAACTCACCCGACATCAACGCCTTTGCCACTGGGGCAAAACGCAATGATTCTGTGGTCGCGGTATCAAGCGGGTTACTACAAAACATGACTCGTGATGAAGCCGAAGCGGTGCTGGCGCACGAAATCAGCCACATTGCTAATGGCGACATGGTCACCATGACCTTGATGCAAGGGGTGGTGAACACCTTCGTGATCTTTATTGCTCGTGTCATCGCCGGTGCGGTCAGTGGCATGAACAGTGACGAAGAAGGCGAAGGCGGCGGCAACTGGATGATGTACTTCCTGATTTCCTCCGTGCTAGAAATCGTGTTTGGTATTCTGGCGAGTATTCTCACCATGTGGTTTAGTCGTCACCGCGAATTCCACGCCGATGCAGGCTCGGCGCAACTGGTGGGCAAACAGAAAATGATTGCCGCGCTGGAGCGTTTGAAAGTCAGCCACGAGCCGAAACTGGAAGGTTCAATGATGGCATTTGGCATCAACGGTAAGAAAACGCTGAGTGAGCTGTTTATGACTCACCCACCGCTAGAAAAACGTATTGATGCTTTGCGTCGTGGCGACTATCTATAACCAGATAGCCTTGACGTCGAGTCATTGATTAAGCGGCCTGCTGGCCGCTTTTTGTTTGTGTGCGTCGCCACTTTATTCCCTCACTGGCGAGCATCGCCCCCAATACAATCAACGCCATCGCCACGACGGTGAGCAGACTGACGGTTTCCGAGAACACAGGGATGGCGATCAGCGCGGCCACCACAGGCGTGAATGCGCCTATTGCGGCACTCATTTCTGCCCCTAAGCGGCGAATCGCAAAGGCATAGCTGTAGTTGGCAATGATCCCCACGCCTAAACCTTGCGCCAGCACATGGTAGCCAAGCTCGCTGAGAGGGGCCTGGCGCAGGTTAAACGAGACAAGGCCGCTCATCGCGCCCACGGGCAGCAGCAAGACGGCCGATATTGCGAGCACCGCACCGGCTTCTGCTGCATTTAAGCCCGTGACGCGTACGCCAATGGTAAACCAGGCCCAACTGATACTGGCTGCGAGCAAAATCAGATGGCCTTGGGTGACAGGCCAGGGTGAAAAGAACAAGGAGTGCCATAAAAATGCGCCAATACCGAGCACAATCAGACTAATGCCTAATCGTCGTCCCAAGGAGAGCGATTCGCCATAAACAGTCCAAGCAATGGTGGAAACAAACAGCGGTAAGATCCCAGGTATTAATGAGGCTCCGTCAGCCACAGGCGCAAACTGCATCCCCGTGGCGGCGAGCAGATAAAACGGTAAACCCGCCCCGAAGGCAATCGCAAACAGATAACGTTTGGGCACAGAGACAATATGGCGCACCCGATGACGACTCAGCCAACCAAATAGGAGGGCCGCAGGCAAAAAGCGCAGTAGGGCAATATCGCCACTGGTTAACACTGACTGGCTGGCCTGACGTAAGGAGATAAACAGGCTCGCCCAAATGGTCACGGTGACAAGCATGGCGGCGAGGCCTAATAAACGTTGAGAGGTGGCAGGCATGGTTGATCACTTCCTTGTTAATGGATGTGGTTAGTGTGGCAGCGTCAAAGGAGGGATTGGTGGCAAATTAAAGGGTGATTTGCCATCATGTTGGCGTTTATCATCTTTAATTATCTTTTTGTTGTTAAAAATCACTAAGGAAGCGATTTGGACAGTAAAGACAAAGCCATTCTGGCGCTGTTACAAGACGATGCGCGCCGCACGACCGCAGAGATTGCCGATGCGGTTGGCTTGTCGTTTTCGCCTTGTGCAAGGCGGATTAAGAAATTGGAAGCCGATGGGGTGATAGCGTCCTATCAGGTCACGCTCGACCGCCAGCGGATAGGGCTTAACATGACCTTTTTTGTCAATGTGAGCTTGAGCAATCACCGAGAAGAGGCGATTGTCACCTTTGAGCACGCGCTGGTGGAAATGGATGAAGTGATTAACGGCCACGTAATCTCAGGGACTTATGACTATTTATTGGAAGTGGTGACGCGCGATTTACCGCACTATGAAGCCTTTATGCGCCAGTTACAGACCCTGGCGATGGTCAAAGACATCAATACCAATGTGGCGATCCGCGCGGTAAAACAAGGCGCGGCGCTAAAAGTGTAGCGCCGCGTGATCATCATGCAAGGGGGGTTAGCTAGCGATTAGCTGAGATGCTGGCTTAGCCACTCACTAAAGGCATTTTGGGGCAGGGCACCGTTGAGTACGTCAACGCGCTCGCCGTTTTTAAACACCATCAAGGTCGGAATACTGCGAATACGATACTGCGCGGCCAATGCTTGCTGGGCTTCGGTATCGATTTTGACAAAACGTGCGCGGCCTTCTTCTTGCTCGGCCACTGCCGCAAAGGCAGGCGCGAAGCTTTGGCATGGACCACACCACGGGGCCCAAAAATCGACCACGACAGGGACATCGCTATTTAGCAGCGCATTAAAATTATCATTGGTACCTTCAATCGGCTTACCGTCCAGCACATCAGACTGACACTTGCCGCATTTGGGCGCGTCATTCACCCGCTCGCTTGGAATGCGGTTCATGGCTTGGCAATGAGGGCAGCGTGAGGTCAAGATTGTCATGGTGTTTCCTCGTTGAATTATTTGTGCCTAATATAAGTGGATAATTCGGCTCGCCCCAGTTGAATTTATCAATCACTCAAATAGAAAAAGCCGATGACAAGGCACCGGCTTTCATTGCTGGCTATTGATGCATTTCGCGCTAGAGTGCGTCCACCACCTTGAGGATGGCACTGAGCATATCGCGACCGAAGGCTTGGCTGCGCGCAGGTGACCAGCCAAAGTCTGGATCCGGTTGGTCATTGTGATCTTTAAACGGCATTTCAACCGTGTACGACAAGCAGTTGAAACGCTCACCAATCCAGTTCGAGCCCACGGTTAGATGGGCTTTACCGGGGGCGTCTTTGTCATAGCCGTGCTCGTCTTGGAACTCTGGCGTCACGGTCAGTAAGGCACGCTTAAAACTGTCCTCTAAATCCGCCATACGCGCATCGTAAGAAGGGATCCC
>NZ_MUET01000003.1:0-95328 GCF_001995685.1 Salinivibrio sp. IB282
GCTACAACCTTGGCGCTATCAAGAAAAACGGCAAGTCCAAGAGCTGGCATTTCATTACCAAGACCCACAGCGCCCTATTGATACCGTCAGTCATTTGGTAATGAACATGCAGCATTATGCGCCAACCGATCTTCTGTACGGCGACTACATGATGACAGGGTTCGATCGCCACCAGATTCAAGCCATGCTGCAACATATGAGCGTCGATAACCTTCGCGTGATGCTGGTTGCCAAAGGGCAACATTACGATCAGCGCGCCGATTGGTATCACACGCCTTACGCGGTGAAACGGTTTTCTGCGCAACAAATTGCCAAATGGAAAACGGATTACATTTCACCGGCACTGACACTGCCTGACCCCAACCCGTATATTGCTGATGCCCTGCACCCAATAGCTATCGAGCAAGACGCCAGTGAGGAACCAAGCTTAATTGAAGAGCTGCCTGGCTTTCGCCTCTGGCATGGCCAAGAGTCACACTTTAGCGTGCCCAAAGGCCATATCTATATCGCCATCGATAGCCCACATGCCGTGGCGACGGTGAAAAACATTGTCATGACCCGCTTAAGTGTCGAAATGTTACTCGAAGCCCTGAATGAGCAAGCCTATCAGGCTGAAATTGCGGGAATAAATTACAATTTATACGCGCACCAAGGTGGGGTGACGCTGACACTTAGTGGCTTCAATGACAAACAGCCGCTATTGCTCGAACTTATCTTGAAAACCTTCTCTCAGCGCAGTTTCAACCCTGAGCGCTTCGAGACCATAAAAGCGCAGCTGCAACGCAGCTGGGAAAACGCAGAAAAGAACAAGCCGCTGAGCCAATTATATAACAGCATGACCGGGCTACTTCAGCCTAATAACCCACCGTACCACGCCCTTTTAGCGGCATTGGACACGGTGACCCTGAGTGACTTACCTGACTTTGTCGATGCCATGCTCGCCACCTTGCATGTCGATATGTTTGTGTATGGTAATTGGCACCGCCATCATGCCAAAGCCTTAGCGGAAACAGTGAAAGATAGCCTGCGTGTTAAGAACCAAGTGTATCAAGAATCTGTGCGCCCACTGATGTTGCTCAAAGATGTTGGCACCGTGAGTGTGGAACGAGCACTCTCCCACCCCGAATCGGCACTGTTGGTCTATTACCAAAGTCCATCCACCGATCCTCAGGCAGTGGCAACCTACACATTGGCCAACCACCTGATGTCCGCAACCTTTTTTAACGAGTTGCGCACCAAGCAGCAACTAGGTTACATGGTCGGTGCCAACAACTTACCGCTAAACCGCCACCCTGGACTCATTTTTTATGTCCAGTCCCCCATGGCAGGTCCTAACCAGTTAATGGCAGCGATTGATGATTTTCTGAATGCCTTTTTCATGGTGCTGTTGGAAATGACAGAAGCGCGCTGGCAAAGCAGTAAACAAAGCTTATTGGCGCAAGTGAGAGAGCCGGATAATAACCTGCGCGCCCGCGCTCAACGTTACTGGATCAGTATTGGCAACAAAGACTATCAATACCAACGTCGCGAGCAGGTTGCGGAGGCGATGGCGACACTCAGCCGCGCGGATATGGTGCGGTTTGTGGTCAACACACTCAAACCGAGAACCGCAGATAGGTTAGTGATGCACAGTTGCGGGACCGACCATCAACAAGACGCGCACTTAGATGGGACCTATCCGATTGCGGACATCGCAGCCTTCCGCGCGTTATGTCAGCGTAGTGAAGACTGAGCGCCCCGCAAACAGAAAGGGCAGCCACTGGCTGCCCTTGTATCTTCCACTTGCGTTGCCTTACCCCTCGGGATAAAACACCTGTCCCTCTTTGGCCATCACGGTTAAACGCTCACAGGGTGCAAAGCGCTCACCATAACGATTTTGATGCTCGTTGAGCAAGTTGACCACACGGTCGATGCCGATATGGTCCATATAGCGGAAAGGTCCACCCAAGAACGGCGGGAAACCGATACCAAAAATCGCACCGATATCACCGTCACGCGCAGAGCGAATCACGCCCTCATCGAGGCAGCGAGCCGCTTCATTGAGCATCATTAACGCACAACGTTGCGCCACCTCATGACCGGACAACTGGGCGTTTAGGGTGATATTCAGCAAGCTATAAACTTTCTTATCCACCTGCTTGGCCTTGCTGCCTTTTTTGCTGGCATCGTAGCGATAGAAGCCCTTACCTGTTTTACGTCCTTTGCGGTCGTCATTCAGCAGCACATTGAAGACATCTGGCGCTTCAAAACGCTCACCCAGCTCTTGCGTCAGGATAGGCGCTATCTTAGCGCCAATATCAATGCCCACCTCATCAAGCAAAGTGATTGGCCCAACAGGGAAACCAAAGTCCAATAGCGCGGTATCGATATGTTCAATCGTTTCGCCTGCCAACAACACACGCGCGGCCTCATTCATATAAGGGGCAAGGATCCGGTTAACGTAAAAGCCTGCGCTATCACCCACTACAATCGGCGTTTTACCTTGCTGACGCGCCAGCTTAACCACAGTCGAAATCGTCTGATCACTGGTGTTTTTATGGGGGATCACCTCCACCAGCGGCATTTTTTCGACCGGGCTAAAATAGTGCAAGCCCACAATGTTTTCTGGACGCTGGCTTCCTTCAGCGATTTGATGAATCGGTAATGACGAGGTATTGGTAGCAAAAATAGCGTCGTTACCTGTGATTGATTCCATCTCCTCGACCATGCGGTGTTTGAGCGATAAATCTTCAAATACCGCTTCGATCACCACATCCGAGTTAGAGAGGGTTGTCGCCTGTGTATCACCCGATAGCTGCATCATGGTGGCTTGCAACTCGGCTTTGCTAAGCTGTTTGCGCTTGCGCTTTTTGTTCAGCAATTTGTAGCTATACCGCAGCGCATTCAATATGCCATCTTCGCTCACATCTTTCACGCGTACCGGGTAACCGGCCTTCGCGACCGAAACATGCGCGATCCCGGCGCCCATCAAACCACCGCCAAGCACACCAATACGACTGATCTCACCCGGCTCAGCATCAGCCCCGTTTTCTTTTTTCATCGCGGTGGTGGCGAAGAAGATGCTACGTAGCGCTTTAGACTCCGGCGTCATCACCAGCTCACCAAACTGGCGTGCTTCTTCCTCAAATCCGGCTTTCAAGCCTTTATCGAGCCCCTTTTTCACCACAGATAAAATGGCATCAGCGGCGGGATAATTACCACGGGTTTTCGCTCGCGCTTTTTTGCCCGCTTGATCAAAGACGATATTACGCCCGACCGCATTGCCATTCAGCATCCAACTTTGCCAGCTACGGTGGCGTTTTGGTTTCGATTTCTGCGCCAGCTGCTCGGCCACGTCGAGCAAAACGGTATCCGGCACACAATCATCCACCACACCCAGCTTTTTCGCTTTTTTGGCGCGTAACTGTTTGCCGGTTAGCATCATATCCAGTGCGTCTGGCACGCCGATAAGACGTGGCAGTCGCTGTGTACCGCCCGACCCGGGCAATAAGCCTAATTGTACTTCTGGCAGACCAAGGCGAGTTTTATCCCAGTCGGTGGCCACACGGCTGTGACAGGCCAGCGCGAGTTCAAGCCCACCACCTAAGCAAGGACCATGAATCGCCGCCACCACGTGAAATGGCAGCGTCTCAATGCGTGAAAATAAAGCCTGACCTTGCGCGGCAATATCGCGGGCTTGCTCGGCGCTGTCACAGGCTTCAAGCATGCGCACGTCCGCACCGGCCACAAAGTTATCGGGTTTACCCGAGTGAATCACTAGCCCTTTGACGTTTTTATCATTTTCGAGTTGGTCTAATACCGCGGAAACGCCCTCGACAAAGCTTGCCTGCAGGGTATTCATGCTCTCACCCGGCACATCTATGGTCAGCCAGGCGATTTGGTTATCAGCAACCGTTAAATGAAAGGCTTGTTGGGTTTCTGTGGTCATTATTCTGCCTCCAAGATCATTGCTGCGCCTAGACCACCTGCTGCACAGGCTGTGTTCAATGCTAAACCGCCGCCACGACGTTTTAATTCACGTAAGGTTTGGGTGATCATCCGTGCACCTGTCGCGGCAAAGGGGTGACCATAGGCGATTGACCCCCCTAACACGTTGAATTTATCCATATCGATGTCACCAATCGCACGGTCACGGTTTAAATGCTCACGCGCAAAGGTATCAGAGGCGAACATTTTCACATTAGACAAGGTTTGCGCGGCGAACGCCTCGTGCATATCAATCAAGGTTAAATCCGCGAGAGAAATACCCGCGCGGTCAAGCGCAAGTGGTGTGGCATAAGAAGGGCCCATCAGCATGTCTTTTTCCACCCCGATGGCGGAGAACGCATACGAGCGAATGTAACCGAGCACCTCAAGCCCTAATGCTTTCGCACGACTTTCTGGCATCATCAATACCGCAGCTGCACCGTCGGTAAGCGGCGTGCTATTCGCTGCCGTGACCGAGCCATGCTTGCGGTCGAAAGCAGGCCGCAGCTTGGCGTAGTCTTCTAGCGTGGAGTCAGGACGCAGGTTATTATCTTGTGCAATCCAGGCTTTGTAGGGCTCGGGATAGGCAGTCATCACTTCATCACTGAGCAGGCCTTCATCCCAGGCTTTGCTCGCCAGTTGGTGCGAGCGCAGCGCCAGCGCATCTTGCTCTTTACGTGGGATCTGATGCGACTTTGCCATTTGCTCGGCCGTTTGCCCCATGCTCAGCCCCGTCGAATATTCAGCCACCGCAGGCGGAACCGGTGCCAGATCTTTCACTGAAAGCTTACTGAGCAGCTTTAATCGCTTGCTCATGGTTTTCGCTTTGCTTAAATCCAATAATGTCCGCGCCAGTTTTTTGCTGACGCCGATGGGTAATACAGATGATGAATCCGCGCCACCAGCAATCCCCACCTGAATGTTGCCTGCGACCATGCTCTCTGCCACATTGGCGACCGCTTGAAAGCTGGTCGCACAGGCACGTGTGACACTGTAGGCATCGGTGTGGATATCCATGCCGGTACCCAGCACGATTTCGCGAGCGATGTTTGGCGCTTCAGGCATTTGCACTACCTGTCCAAACACCACTTGATCAATTTCTTTCGGGGAAATACTGCTTCGGTTGAGCATCTCTTGTACCACCATTTTGCCGAGATCGACCGCTGGCACATCAGTATAAGCGGTTGATTGGCGGGCAAAGGGTGTGCGTAGCCCAGACACAATAGCAATGCGATCACCATTGCTGGTTTTGAGGTGTTGCTGAGACGTCATCACTGCTCCTTAGGATGTTCTACAGGTCTGACCACGAGTGTAACCAAATTGTTACCAGCTTAAAACATCCGTTTTAATTGAATGGTAAGATTGCCAACAGGCGCACAGATCCGCTCCCCGTGTCACCACAATGGTTCATGGTAAACAAACGAAGAAGCAAAAAGAAAAATAAAAAAAAGGGGCCTTGCGCGAACGCAGGCCCCAAAATATTGGAAAGCAAAACGATAATCTGGGAAGTGTGCAGTGCTTTTCCCGCACCCAGATCCGAACAGAAAGTCATATCATTCAAAAAGGAAACGCCGTTCACTCAACCTCACGAGTGTCGACACATGGCCGATAACGACAGGAGTCACTTTACCGACTTGCGGTGTTTTAATATTGAAACAGATCAAACTTGTGCCGATTTTTCACCTAAGATGAAATAAAGTGACAAATCACTCGGTCTCTATAGACTGATGCAATCCATGGATAAAGGCTCATCCGGTATGACCCGACAAGCACGATACGAGGCATTGGTGCGCGCATGGCATCGTGACCTCTACCGCTATGCCTACTGGTTAGCAAAAGATCCGCATATCGCGGAAGATTTGGTGCAAGAAACCTGCTTACGCGCTTGGCGCTCGTTAGACAGCTTGCAAGATGACAAGGCAGCCAAAGCCTGGCTCATCACCATTTTGCGCCGAGAGAATGCAAGACGCTTCGAACGTAAGCAGTTTGACCATGTGGACGTTGACGATGGCGAACTGGAAGACAAAACCCGCCCCAGCGAAGAAGCGTCCATGGAGCAGCGCTGGCTACACCGACAAATTGCCGCGTTATCACCGGAATATCGTGAGCCCTTGGTCTTGCAGGTGATTGCCGGCTTTAGTGGCGACGAAATCGCCCAAATCTTGGACTTAAACAAAAACACGGTGATGACTCGCCTCTTTCGCGCTCGCGCTCAACTTAAAGAAGCACTGGACACCACCGCAACTTCAGGAGGCCAACAGTATGGACGATCTTGAATTTCGCCGCCGCCTACTTGCAGACCCTTATGATACCGATCCTGAGTTGCAAGCCGCCAAGGCCGAGTCTGAACGTCACCAAAGCTATGCGGACGATATCGCAGAGTTGGACAGCAAAATCGACCAGGCGCTTCGTGTGGAGGTACCGGAAGATTTGGCCGATAAAATTTTGTTTTCGCAAACCACCGATGTGGAACAAGGAGTCAAACGCCCGCGCTGGCATCTCGCCATTGCCGCCTCGATTGCCTTTGTGTTTGGTATTGCACTTGGTCAGTTTAACTGGGGGCACGCGACGCTGGACCTTAATCAAACGGCATTAGCGCACTATTATCACGAACATGCCTTTATAGAAGGCATTAACGAAGGGGCAACCATTGAGCAAGTCAATGCTAAACTACAGCCGTTTGGCAAAGCTTTTAATGCGCTCCCCGGCGAGGTCACTTACATCAACCATTGTAGTTTTGGGGATCAACATGCGTTGCACATGGTCATGGAGAGTGATGGACAAGCGTATACAGTGTTTGTAGTCCCGTCTGCCAGTCAGGCGCCCGCGCAGAAAAGTGACGGAAAAATGCAAGCCGTCAGCCGCCCCGTGCAATCGGCGAGCGTGATTGTGGTCGGTGAGGCGAAAAGCCCCGCCGCCCCCATTGCCGAGCAACTGCAACAGCAACTCACGCCCCAAGCGATCTAGCCACTCATTGTGCGCCCTCTCGGTAGACAGAGAGGGCGCGCGCTGCGATTTTTCCTTCCGTACCAATGACTTTTCGCCTAGTAATGTGTAACAGCTGTTCGCTGAATTCATCCCTCGTCGCTTAAATGCTCGCCAACCCAATAGATAAAAATACTAATAATTCTATTTTTATTGTTTCATTATTTTGTTTTTACCCTTTATCGTAGCGATAAATTGATTTACGCACGCGAGCTTTTACTCTAGGCCTCCCTTTATACAGCGAACAAGTAAGCAGATGAAAAATAATAAGATCGTTTATCTTGCCGTCGCCACCGCGCTCGGCTCTCTTTCCACCACCGCACACAGTGCCGGTTTTCAGCTCGCAGAAACCTCAGCAACCGGCCTTGGCCGCGCTTTCGCAGGGGAAGCAGCAATGGCGGATAACGCCAGTGCGCAATTTCGTAACCCTGCGCTATTAAGCTACCTTGCCGATACGCAAGTATCAGCCGGTGGCATCTACGTGAACCCCAATGTTGATATTGATGGCGAAAACTCTCAGCACGGCCAAACCTCAACCAATGATGTTGCCCATGATGCCGTGATCCCTAATTTCTATTTTGCCCATCAAATCGACGATCGCTTTACCGCAGGCCTGGCTCTCGCGACCAACTTTGGCATGGAAACCGATTTGGGCAATGACTTTACCGGTACCCAGTTTGGTAACGAAGCGGCGGTGACCACCTTTGAAATCAACCCTAATGTCGCTTGGAAAGCCACCGAGCAATTACGCCTCGGCGCCGGTATCCGCTATGTGTTGGGAGAAGGGAGTATTGGCGCGCAAGCGAACACAATGGGCTCTATCAAGCCTATTCCGGCGGGATCGACTTTAAAATATATGGAAGGGGATGATCGTGCATGGGGTTGGCAATTAGGTGCCGTGTACGACATCAATGACAAGCACCGTATCGGCATTAACTATCGCTCTGAAGTCGACCTTACACTTGACGGTCACGCGGAAGGAAAGAGCTTTGATCAAATAGCAAAAAAGACACTGAAGCAACCAACAAAGTCGACCTATGGCGGAAGCATGGATCTCACCCTCCCCGCGACGGCTGAGCTATCATCCCTGCATCAACTCACTGAGCAGTGGGCGGTACACACCAGCATCAACTGGACCAAATGGAGCAGCTTTGACAAGTTAGAAGCCGATATCCCCTACCTCAATGGCGCTCAAGAGGTGAAAGTAGAAAACTGGGAAGATAACTATCGCTTGGCCATCGGCACCACTTATCAGTGGGATCAAAAACTGACGTTGCGCTCAGGCGTTGCCTATGACACCTCGGCAGTAAGCGATAAAAACCGTACCCTGACCATCCCAGAAACTGACCGTACCTGGTTAAGCGTGGGTGCCGGCTATGAGGTAACCCCCAAACTCACCCTAGATGCGGCTTTTACCTATGTGTTTGCCAAAGATGCCCCGGTGAAAGAGCCGCGTGATGGCATCAACTCTGAGTCAGAGAAAAAAGCAGAAGCTAACTTTGGTAATTTTGAAGGCGAGACCACAGGTAATGTGTGGTTAGTTGGCGTACAAGCCAGCTATCGTTTCTAAGCATCACGCCTTGTCTAACAAAAACACCACGGCTTTGGCCGTGGTGTTTTTTTATCGCGTTTTACCCGACCCGTTTACGCTGATTTACGGGGCGGCATCGATATCATCGATAAAGTCATCGAGAAACGCATCATCCAAAGCGGGTTGTTGCTCCAATGCCTCGTCCCCTTTGGCGCGATAGCGGCGATTTTGCAGATAAGCCTCACGCGCAAACGCATAAGGGTCTGGCGAGTTGTCCAATTGCGACTCCTGAGACACTAACGCGGCGCGCGACTCCATCCCATCAAACATCCATTTTAAAACCGACTGCGGCAGGGTAAGTAACGCCAGCGGCGGGTACAGGCCATCAACGACTTCGCCCGCGCCTTCTCGCACTGAGGTAGGCCCATAACCAGGCAGCATAATATACGCGCCCGTGCCCACATCATAGTGACCGATGGCATCACCAAATTCGCGCTGATCATATTTTTGAATATCAGCCGCTGACGCGATGTCAATCAAGCCACCCAACCCAAACAAGGTGTTGATCCAAAAGCGGTTAAAATGGGTCGCGGCTTTCTCGCCTTCCAGCATGATCAAACTATTCAACATGCTGGCGGGCTCTTCGAGGTTGCCCAAAAAATTAGAAATCCCAGTGCGCATGGGGCTTGGCACGTAATCAACATAAGCGATTGAAACAGGACGCGCCACATAGGGATCCAGATAGTCGTAGTTGACCGTCCACATTGCACGGTTAAAGCCTTCTAGCGGGWCTTCTGGGTGCGGCTCGGCACCTGGCGGACGTGATACACAACCAGATAACAGGCCGAGTACCGCCACCATCAAACACAGACGTTTCCACATCAAATGGGATTCCTCTATACAATGAAAGGCTGGGAATGCCCAGCCTTGTTAACAATGATAACTATTTTGTCTTGGTTATTGCTGTTTGTCGATAACCAGTTCTGCGTGGCTGCCTAGACGCACCGCATCACTTTGCCCGACCCAGTCACCTTCTTTGGTGCCCACGTCGCCATCTTGGTCAATCCGCGCCCGAATCACTACCTTATCGTGCGAGGATAACGCCTGGTTAGGATTCAAGCTGTCAGTGTCTGCCAAGTCCACAGATAAGGGAAACTTAGATAACGGTAGGCGCTTAGCCGCGATTGGCATCGGTGAGTCGGCCGAGGCATGCGCGGAAATAATCACCACACCATCCTCGGGTAACTGCACTTGCTGATCCAATACCACTGTTACCGCGACTTTCGCGCCATCGGCGCTGTTGAGGGCTAGGTTGGCGCGCGCAATCGACTGATCTAACGTTTGATTACGCGGATCGTCACTGCCTATCAAAGTTTTCATCGCCTTCCACGTGGCAATAGCATCTTGATATCGCCCTTGCTCGAACGCTTGATAAGCGAGCAAAGACATCGCCTGTAGATTAAAGGGATCCGCTTTCACCACAGATTTTAATAAATTCTGCGCCCGGGCACTGTCTGCTTCATCACCGGCAAACAACAAGGCTTGCGCCAGCCCGACTTGAATATCAGGCTGTGAAGGTGCCAAGGCATAGGCTTTCTCCATCGCCCCTTTTGCGGTCTCTCCGTCTCGGTTTGCTAGCCCAATTCGTCCCAGCAACAACCAACCGGTGCTGTCTTGCGGCTCATGCTGCAACCGGGTCCGCAACGCCAAAGTAAGATCTTGCATCTCTTGTTTGGTTAATGGCTTCTCACCCTCAAGTAGTCGCTTTGATAGCTCTGGCAACTGTTTGGCGGTTTGCTGCCACTGCGCCACTTGATTGGCACTGCCCTCAATGCCATACAAGCCAAAGCTGACCACGGCTAACACAACCAAACCTGGCACCCACTGCATCGGGGTCAGACGCAAATGACGCGCTTGCTTGGCTTTCTCTTTTTCTGGGATATCATCCAGCAATGACTGCTGCAGATCCTGCCTCAGATCACGCGTGTTATCGATTAAGCCTTCGGCACTTTCCGCTTCAATTTCTTCTACACGATCAAAGTAAAAGGCTTTGTTGAGTGCATCACGGCTACCTTGATGATCGTGCTCACTTTTTTGCCAAAGGGGCCACAAAAACATCATTGCGCCAAGGACAAAAAACACCAAGGTCGCGCCCCAAAACTCAATCATTTTGGCTCCTTATCTTGCTGGGTTGACGCATGCTCAGATGACGCCGGTTGTTCCGCTTGTTCATCGATGCTCGTCGCTGACGAGCCGTTTGACGACGCATCGGTTTGTTCTGGCGATGACAACAGCGCATCGAGTCGTTGCTGCTCTTCATCGCTCAGGGCGTGATTGACGGTCTGCTTAGCGCGACGGCTGCGCACTATCACCACCCCCACGCCAGAAATCAGCACCAACGCCGGCGCAAGCCACAAAATGAGCGTTGATGCGGTGACAGGCGGGTTGTACGTTACAAAGTTGCCGTAACGCGCAACCATAAAGCTGCGAATTTCCTCATCCGTCCGCCCTTGCTGCAGCATTTGGTGCACTTTTTGGCGTAAATCCTGCGCAAGCTCCGCGTTGGAGTCGGCAATGCTGTTATTTTGACACTTGGGGCAACGCAGCTCACTGGTCAGGGTGCGAAAACGGGCTTCTTGCTCGGCAGAGTCGAACTTATAAACGTCAATCGCGTTGGCAAATGCCAAGCTTGCGGTCAGCCACAACGCGCCAAGCAGGATCAGTCGCTTCATTTGTCAGCCCCCTTCAATGCATCAAATTTTGGCTTGAGGGTCTCTTGCCAATTACGTGCATTCACATCACCCACGTGTCGGTACTGAATCACGCCGTTGGCATCAATCAAAAAGGTTTCCGGTGCGCCATAGACACCGAGATCCAGCCCTAACATCCCATCACCATCATATAAACTGATCTGGTAAGGGTTACCCAGGTTGTTTAGCCATTTGATTGCTTTTTGCCGATCATCTTTGTAATTGAGTCCGATGATTTTCACCCCTTGCGCCGCCAGTTTGTTCAAAAACTGGTGCTCTGCATAGCAGGTCGGACACCAGGTGGCCCATACGTTGAGCAGCAGTGGCTCGCCCGCGAAAATGGCTTGGTCATACTCCTTGCTCGGGGTTTGTAGATCCTCAAGGTGAAAAGCGGGCACAGGCTTGCCCACTAATACTGACTCTAACTTGGTCGGATCATCCCCTTTGGCGTTGTTGTCGAGTTGAGCGACAAAAAAGCCCGCCAGTGCCGCAAACGCCAAGAGTGGCAGAAACCAAAGTAACTTCTTCATACGCTGGCCTCCTGCTTGGGTGCCTGCTTGCGACGAAACCGGTAGCGCTTATCGCTGATCGCTAACGCACCACCCAATGCCATGACAATGGCACCGAACCAAATCCAGCGCACAAAGGGTTTGTAGTAAAGTCGCATTGCCCATGAGCCATCAGGCAGCTCTTCTCCCATGGCAATATAGAGATCACGGGTGAAGCCGCGATCAATCGTGGCTTCTGTCATCATCGAGCGCTGCACGGAATAGAACCGCTTTTCGGCATCCAAATGGTTGATAAAGGTATCACCACGGTATACATCAAACGAGGCCACGTAACCTTGGTAGTTGGGCCCTTGCTTGTCTGATAAGTCGGTAAACTCAAAGGTATACCCTTGCAAAGTCACACTGCTGCCCGGCGCCATTTTGACATCTCGCTCAATGTCATAATTCTCAACCATTGCCACCCCGATAATGGTGATCGCAAGGCCGATATGACCCAGCACCATGGCCCAATGGCTGCGCCCCAGTTTTTTAATCCCTACCGTAAAGGCATGACGATGGGTAGCACGCAAGTGAAGCTCATAGCCATGCAGGAAGGTGATCCATAGCGCCATGGTTACGCCCATTGCCGCCATCGCTTTGAAACTGTCCGCTAAGATTGCGATGGCACCGACGCCTAGAGTAACAGCCGCAATCCCACTCACGAGCATCGGTTTGGCTAAGGTTGACAGCTTGTCGCGCTTCCAGCGAATCAAAGGTCCAATGCCGAGGAAAAAGGCAAACGGTAGCATCAGCCACGCAAACAGGAAGTTAAAGAAGGGCTCGCCAATCGACACTGAGCCAAGGCCCAACTGCTTGTGCACAAGCGGCAATAAGGTACCAATCAAGACAATCACAAGCGCGGTCATCAACAAGGTATTGTTAACCAACAAGGCGTTCTCACGAGAAATGAACGACACTTTGGTTCGCCCTTTGATCTCGGAGGCACGCAGTGCATAGAGCAACAGTGAGCCACCAATCACCACCACAAGAAAGCCAAGAATGAACAGGCCACGCGCCGGATCGGAGGCGAACGAATGCACCGATACCAGCACCCCGGAGCGCACCAAGAATGTCCCTAATAAGCTAAGAGAGAACGCAGAAATGGCGAGTAGTACCGTCCACGCTTTAAAGGTGCCACGCTTTTCTGTCACCGCTAAAGAGTGCATCAAAGCGGTTCCCGCCAGCCAAGGCATAAATGAGGCGTTTTCGACCGGATCCCAGAACCACCAGCCGCCCCAGCCAAGCTCGTAATAGGCCCACCAAGAGCCGAGCGCAATGCCTAAGGTTAAAAAAAGCCATGCAGCCGTGGTCCAAGGACGCGACCAACGCGCCCACGCGGTATCTAAGCGTCCCGCGAGCAATGAGCCAATGGCGAAAGCAAAGGCGACCGAAAAACCTACATACCCCATGTACAAAATAGGTGGATGCACAATGAGCCCAGGATCTTGCAACAATGGGTTCAAATCACGGCCATCAACAGGGAAGTATGGCAGAGTGCGGTCAAACGGGTTCGAAGTCAGGATAATAAACAACAAAAAGCCGACCGATATCATGCCCATCACGGCGAGCACACGCGCGACTGACGATAACGGCATACCGCGGCTAAATACCGCCACCGCCACGGTCCAAAGCGCCTGAATCAGCACCCACAGTAACAGTGAGCCCTCGTGCGCCCCCCAAACTGCGGTTAAGCGATAGTACCAAGGCAAGGCACTATTGGAATTACTGGCGACATAGGCCACCGTAAAGTCATTGGTATAAAACGCCCAACTTAACGCAATAAAAGAAAACAGCAGCATGGCAAACATCCCTAAAGAAAGAGGACGCGCCATTTTCATCATTCCTTCATGGCCCTGATTGGCACCATAAAGCGGATAAAAACTCAATAACAGCGCTAATCCCAACGCCAGGATCAACGCGTAATGCCCGAGCTCAACAATCATAACTGACTACCTTGTTTTTGCTCCTCTGTGTATTCAAGCGGCTGATGATTCTTTTCCATCGCCTCGGCAATTTCGGGCGGCATATACTCTTCATCATGCTTAGCCAGTACCTCACTGGCTTTTACCGTGCGTGAGTCAACCAATACCCCCTGAGCCACAATACCTTGCCCCTCGCGAAAAAGGTCCGGCAAAATGCCCTCGTAGGTCACGGTGACCGCTGGGCCCACATCAGCGACGTCAAACTGAATAAGCAACGACTCTTGGTCGCGTTTCACCGAGCCTTCCACCACCATGCCGCCAATTCTTAAGCGCTGACCGACTTCCGGCTTGCTTCCATCCGGCTTACCTTGCACGATTTCGGTCGGTGTGTAGAACAGATCCATATTTTGGTTTAAGGCATACAAGACCAGGCCGATAGTGGTCGAGACACCAATTAGCAACGCTAAAGTGATCCACAACCGTTTTTTGCGTCGAGGCGTCATAATGTGTTCTCCAGTGCTTGTGCATCTTTTATTCGCTGCTCACGGGCGATTTGTTGTTTGACCGCTTGCAGGCGTTTTTTATGTGTACGCCGGTAACCCATGATGAGGGCCAACATGGCCGCCGCGGTGATACCGAATGCGCTCCATACATAGGCGGCATAGCCTCCCATCGCTAAAAACGCACTAAAACTCTCAAAATGCATTAGTTACCCTCCGCCAAAGCGCGCACCCAAGGCCGATGAGACTCTCTTAAGAGAATTTGATTTCGCAGTCCCATCAAGGTCAAGGCGACAAAAAAGCACGCAAAGCCGAGTAAGCACACCAGTAGGGGCCAAAGCATGCCAGGATCGATTGAAGGTCGAGCGAATTTGGTAATAGTGGCGCCTTGATGCAAGGTGTTCCACCACTCAACAGAGAAATGGATGATAGGCAGGTTAATCACGCCCACCATCGCTAAGATCCCCGCGGCTTGTGAGGCCGTGCGCGCATCGTCAAACGCGTTATACAAAGCCATGACGCCAATATAGAGGAACAATAGAATTAACTCAGACGTGAGGCGTGCATCCCACACCCACCAAGCGCCCCACATCGGCTTACCCCAAATCGCGCCTGTCACTAGGGCAATAAAGGTAAACACCGCACCGACCGGCGCGATCGCTCCCACCGCCCAATCGGCCATCTTTAACTGCCAAACACGGCCAATAAATGCGGAGATCGCCATCGACATATAGGCGCCCATCGACCAAATGGCGGCGGGAACATGAATATAGATAATGCGAAAACTATCGCCTTGTTGGTAGTCTGCTGGCGCGAAGGCTAAGCCCCAAACCATGCCCACAACCAAGCTCAGGCCTGCTAACACAGCAAACCAAGGGAGGAGTTTTCCACACAGCCGGTAGCTCACTTCCGGCTTTGCGTAAGGGTGAAGCCACTTCCACATGACAATTGCTCTACTTCCTGATTAATTATTAGTTCACGCTCACACGCAACGCGGCGGCGATAGCAAAGGGGGCCAAGGTGACGGACCCAGCCAACATGGCACCAAGGATCGCCAGCTGTCCATTGATGTCTGCACCGAATCCCGCCATATCAATCGCTGAGGTGGCAAAAATCAGTACAGGAATATAAAGCGGGAGGATCAGCAAGCTCAGAAGAACGCCTCCCTTCCGCAGCCCTACTGTCAGAGCAACCCCAATCGCACCGACAAAACTTAATGTTGGGGTACCCAACAATAAAGTCATGACCACCGCTTGATACTGGGTGGCATCGAGTGACAGTAATAACGCCAACACCGGGCTGACTAACAATAAAGGCAAACCGGTCAGTAACCAGTGTGCGATGACTTTCGCGATCACTAACAGTGGTAAGGGGACGGGCATCAGCATCATTTGCTCAAGTGACCCATCCAGGTAATCGTCCCGGAACAAACGCTCCAATGACAGCAGCGCAGAGAGTAACGCCGCGACCCAAATAATGCCGGGAGCGATGGTCTGCAATAACTGGGGACCTGGCCCAACACCGAGCGGAAACAAGGTGATCACAATAATAAAAAACCACAAAGGATTCAGACTATCAGCCGGCTGGCGAAAAGCGACTTTTAGCTCTCGGCGAACAATCAACCACATTGCTTTGATCATTGCGCCCCCAACTGAATACGACGTAATAGCGGGTGATCCACAAACATGTCTTGGTGAGTGGTAAATAGCACCATCCCGCCTTGTTGCACATGCCGCTCAAACACAGCTTCAAGCACCTTTACCCCTTGTTTATCAATCGCTGTCAGCGGCTCATCGAGAATCCACAATCGCCGCTCACTTAACCAAAGTCGCGCGAGGGCAACGCGCCGATTTTGTCCCGCAGATAGCTGCCCCGCAGGAATATCCTCTCGCCCCGCCAAACCGACTTTGGCAAGCGCTTGCCAAATGGCATCATGATCACACCGCCCATGCATTTGCAGATAGTAAGCCAGGTTTTCGAAGGCAGTAAGCTCGCGCTTAACCCCTGTGGTGTGGCCTAAAAATAGGAGATCGCGATAAAATGCGTCGCGTTGTTGGGTGATCGCCTGCTGCTGCCAACAGACCTCGCCACTGTCCGCGAGCCCCAGACCCGCGATAATTCGCAATAACGTGGTTTTGCCTGCTCCGTTTGGGCCTTCTACCTGAACAAGATCACCGGGAGACAGAGAGAATGTCAGCGCATCAAACAACACTCGGTCATCACGAACACAGCAAAGCTGTTTCACTTCCAACATGACAAATGTTGCATCCTGCTTGTGTTACAAAAGTGGACGCATAGTACCACAATGGTCAAAATGACTGTTAGTTACTACAGGGTTGCAAAGTGTGACTCGCGTAAATAATTGTGAGAAACCATGAAGATTGCCCCAACGAATCCACAACAACTGGTGATAAAACCGGCTAGCTTAGCCTCACAGTCCCCGTCACCCATCGATGGACGTGCGCTGTTGCAGGCACAATTCACTCTGATACATACCAAGGCCAGCACGGGGTTGACCGATGTGTTAGCCCAGTTACATTTGTTGCCTGCATTGACTGCCACCATGAGACAACAACCCGCGTCGACGCAAACGTTAATGCAATCACTGCTTAGCGCTTGGACGCTCCCCACTTCCGGTCAGCAACAGGCACCCCATTCAGACACCATTACCCAATGGCTCGCGCAGCGCCCCGCCGATAAGTTGCTTACCACATTGCTCAAGCAATGGCTTTCGTCTCAGTCAGAGGGGGATAATATGACGGGTGCCTTAAGACTGATGGCCGAGCAAAGAGTCGCTGAGTCATCACGCCCCGGCGAGTGGCAATGGGTTTTACCCTTTTCTGATCCACAGCGTCCGCCCGTTCGCGTCACAGCACGCAAACAAACCGGACAATCGGCGTCTCCCTCGGCGGATAGGGTGCAGTGGCAAGTTCGACTTTACCTTCCTGTCGGCCATCAGTTTGTCCGCGCAGATTTATCGCTATCAAAGGAGGAAAGGGCGCTGACACTGACCGCACCGACCGCTAGGCTTAAACAACGGATTCATCAAACACTTGATTGGCTCAATGAACGGCTTACCCATCAAGCGATTGCCTTAGATATCGACATCAATGAAGACATCGACGAAACCGGGCCCGTGTCTGAGGGTGACGTGCCAGCCGCTGGTATTTCCATGAGGGTTTAATGATGAAAGATAAAAAACGCGCGGTCGCGCTTGGGTATGATGGCTACCATGCCCCCAAAGTCAAAGCGAAAGCCACGGATCAACTGGCGATGGAGCTGATTGAGGCCTTGAGTGAGCAAGGTGCACTGATTCATCAAGATGCCCATTTGCTCGCCTGGCTAGAGCGACTGGATAAAGATGATGAGATCCCACCTGAACTCTATCGAGTGATTGCCGAGTTAATTGCTTACGCTTGGGTATTGGAGGGAAAGACCCCACCAGGTTGGCAGGGACACACACCGATAGATACGTTGGTGTAGGATAGCTTAGCGGTTAGCGCTGCTGGTTGGCAGCTTGTCGCTTACGCAGATTAAGCAGCAATTCAGCCTCTGCTTTGGGAAGATCACACTCTTGCATTAACTCGTCAACATCCGCACCTAAATCAACCATTTTACTGGCTCGACTATAGAGGCGGCTTTCCGAATCTTGCATTTCCAGCTCAACATGCTTTTCTAACAGCTCATCCACACTGGCAGATAAATCGGCGAGCTTCTGCCCCATCCCCATGCTACCCGCTCGCAATTCATTGAATTGCTTCGCCAGACTGTCATGGCGTTGGCGCGCACTTTTGAGCACGGTTTCCATTGCTTGGAGTTTATTCTCTAGCCGCTGTCTGGCACGCTTTTCTGCGCGAAGGCACCATAAAGCAACGATGGCAAACACCACCGTCACAGCAACGGGCGACCACGTCAGCACAAGCTCCATCATTACAGCATGGCCATCTCATTCCACTCTTCGTCGGTCAACAGCTTGTTGAGATCAACCAAGATTAGCAGTTCGCCATTGCGGTTACTGACGCCTTGAATAAATTTAGCGCTTTCTTCTGTTCCCACACTTGGCGTGGTATCAATTTCCGATGTTTTTAGATACACCACTTCCGCGACGCTATCGACCATAATACCGATCACCTGCGTCTCAGCTTCGATAACTATCACGCGCGTGTTGTCAGTGACGTCGGCTGACGCCAAACCAAAACGTGAACGCGTATCAATCACAGTGACGACATTGCCACGCAAGTTAATGATACCCAATACATAGTCAGGGGCGCCCGGAACGGGTGCAATTTCGGTGTAACGCAGCACTTCACGCACCTGCATCACATTAATGCCGTAGGTCTCTTCTTCAAGCTGAAAAGTAACCCACTGCAACACCTCGTCATTGACGCCTTCTTTTTGAATTTCAGCTACCTGAGACATTGATTTTCCTCTTTACGCGCTGTGTAACTAGTTATTACGCCATCGCCTTGGCGTCAATCCCCTGATTTAACATAGCAATAAATGCTTGAACATGGATCAGAGCACACATTTTTTCTTTGACCATGCCTGCGAGCCAAGGCCGCTTTCCCGCTTGTTTTCGCCAGCGAATCGCTTTACCACTGAGCGCTTGGGTACCGAGCAATTGATCACATGCCAGTCCCCACTTACTATCGCCCAGAATCACAATATAATTATAGTCGTCCCTGTGCTGATTATCTGCCAGTTTTTCTGGCATCACCCAGCGTGCTGTATCGACGACATCAAGCTGTTGTTGCTTTTCTGTCTGTAATCCTAGATACCAATCTGGTCGACCGATAAGACGGTTGCATTCGCCAAGCTGATGGATACCGCCCAATTCGGCCAAAGGCACCGCATAGGTTACCCCCATACTCTCGAAGAATAATACCTGAAACTCTGCCTCGGTTTCAGCATTTTCCCATTGAGTGGGGGGCAGATCGTCACCGGCTTGCGTGTCGGCTTCAGCCTCGTCGTGAATCTGCTCTGCTTGTACCGTCTCTTCAACGGCCTCAGTATCAAGTTCGGGGACAGCTTGTTCTGCTTCTACCGCGACATCGACGTACGCCTCGGTCTCGGTCTCGGTCTCGGTCTCGGTCTCGGTCTCGGTCTCGGTCTCGGTCTCGGTCTCGGTCTCGGTCTCGGTCTCGGTCTCGGTCTCGGTCTCGGTCTCGGTCTCGGTAAGAGTTTCTACCTCTGGGACCGCCTCGTCTACCTCAACCTGCTCCTCAACATCCAGGCCCCAATCTGCCAGGGTATAGGTTTCAGTGGTTGGCTCCTGTGCTTGATCCACAACAGGATCAACAACCTGCTCGACCGTCTCTTGGCCTACGTCTTCCTGGGTCTGAGTGGCTGTTTTCGCTTCCAGCTCCGCCTCTTCATCCACTTTCAGTTGCGCAAGCAACCGCTCGACTTCCGCCAAGTCACGTTCCGGCTCAGCATACGCGACCGGCTCAGGTGTTCCCGCGTCCATAACAGGCTGTGGCTGCAGCTGCGGCGCCTGCTCATCAAGATACGATGCAGACGACACCTGCGGTTTATCGTGCTCAGGCTCTCCAAGCTGCTCGCTTGGTTGTGCCACTTCGCCTAAATCATCCAGCAGAGCCTCAAAGTAATCGTCGAGCGCTTGACCACTGGATAGGGCGTTATGCTTGTTCATCCTGCTCCAGTCGCTCCAAATAGGTTAATAGAGTTTTGTAGGCAAACACACCGCGGCAATTTTTCGCGTAGAATGATGCGGGCATATGCTTTAAGCTCGCATCCCGAAACTTGGTGTCGATGGGCACGGCTGACGCCCAGACCTGGTCGCTATAGCGAATTTTAAGCTCCTGCAGCGTTTCCAACGATGCCCGCGTACGCTTGTCATACATGGTTGGAATGATAGTAAGATTAAAGTCAGCGCTACGAGACTTTTGCATGATCTGTAACGTGCGCATCATACGCTCTAACCCTTTCATCGCCAAAAACTCGGTCTGAACCGGGATCAGCACACGGTGGCTGGCCGCTAGGGCATTGACCATCATCACGCCCAAAATCGGTGGGCAGTCGATCAACACATAGTCATAATCATCGGCCAACGCATCCAGCGCTTTTTTCAATACCAGTCCCATGCCACCCCGGTTGCCCATTACACGGTCCAAGGTAGCCAGCGACATATGCGCTGGAATTAAGTCCATGTTTTCAAACTGCGTTTTGACGATAAGTGGCTGCACCGTCTCTTTATTGACGGTCTGTAATTGAAACAAATCAAATAAGCTAGCGGGTAACTGCTCTGAATCAAAGTTCAAATAGGTCGAGAGCGAGGCGTGTGGATCCGTATCCACCAGCAGGACACGTTTCTTACGCTCACTGATCAATCCTGCCAATGTCACCGTGGTGGTTGTCTTACCAACACCGCCCTTTTGGTTGGCGATACTCCAGACTATCAAGCCCCACTCCTTATTTTAAATTTAGCTCAACCAATATGCGTTCAGCGATCCTCTCCAGCGGTAAGTCTTCCGACGATATCCCCGCTTTCGCCACGGCTTGCGGCATGCCATAAACCACGCAGCTTTCCTCATCTTGCGCCCAGATGGTGGCACCGGCGCTTTTTAGCATCCGCGCCCCTTCTCGGCCATCCGCTCCCATCCCCGTTAACACCATGGACAAGACTTTATCGCCATATATTTTGGCGGCAGAGCCAAAGGTCACATCAACACAGGGTTTGTAATTCATTCGCTCGCCGCCATCTAAAATTTTTAGGCGTGCGGCCCCCGGCCTGCCATCAATCATCATCTGCATCCCACCTGGCGCCAAGTACGCGTGCCCGGGCTTGAGGGTGTCACCATCTTTCGCTTCGACGACCGTAATTTTGCTCAGCCCATTGAGGCGCTGTGCAAATGCCGATGTAAATGTCGCCGGCATGTGTTGAATCAAAATAATCGGCAGCGGAAAGTTAGCGGGCAATTTGGTGAGTACTTTTTGCAGCGCAACAGGCCCCCCAGTCGACGTGCCAATTGCCATCACTTGGTAACGTTTCCCTGTCGCGGTAAATCGCGCTGGCGCCTTGGACGACGAACTCGTCCCCACCGCGGGGCGTGACGCTGGGCGCGCGGGCGTACGTACACCGCCCGCTGGCGACACTGTTTGCCCAGTACTGCTAGTGGACGCTGGACGTGTGGCGCGTCGAAGTACCGGCCGTTTACGCGCAATTTCGAGTACGCGCTGTTGCAGTAAACTGGTCGCTTCTTCGCGGTTACGAGCGATATCCTCGAACTTTTTAGGAAGAAAATCGAGCGCGCCGGCCTCAAGCGCATCCAACGTGGCTTTCGCCCCGTCATGCGTCAGCGATGAAAACATTAGAATCGGTGTTGGCGTTTGCGCCATGATTTGACGCACCGCCGAGATACCATCGAGTACTGGCATCTCCACATCCATAGTGACTACATCTGGCTTCAGTTGCGCGGTTTTTTCTACAGCCTCTTTACCATTTACCGCGCTATCAATGACCTCCATTCTCGGGTCGGCATTGATGATTTCACTCACGCGGCGACGGAAGAAGCTGGAGTCATCTACCACCAATACTTTTACTGCCATGGGCGTCCTTTTCTCAAATTAACCTGCGTAGTGTTTCAACAGGTTGGGCACATCCAGAATTAATGCAATGTGGCCATCACTGGTGATGGTGGCCCCTGCCATTCCGGGTGTTCCTTGAAGTAGTTCGTCAAGCGGCTTGATGACCACTTCCTCTTGACCAAACAAGGTGTCTACTACAAACGCAATGCGTTGATGCGCGATTTGCACGATCACCACGTGGCCTTTGGTTTTATCGATATCGGTTGCGCTTCTGCACAACCAATCTTGCAAGAAGAAAATCGGGATGGCTTTGTCTCGAACAATCAAGGTAAGCTGCCCATCCACCGTGTTGGTTTTGGACATGTCCAAGCTGATAATTTCACTGACATTCGACAGCGGGAAGGCAAACGGATTTTCACCAACGCCTACCATCAAGGTTGGCAATATCGCCAGCGTCAATGGCACCTTGATTTCCAAGACTGTCCCTCGACCTAACTCAGAGTCGATATTAATGGAACCGTTGAGCTTGGTGATGCCAGTTTTAACCACATCCATTCCCACACCCCGGCCAGAGATATCAGAGACTTCTGTCTTGGTCGAGAACCCGGGCGCAAAAATCAGGTTGTAGGCTTCATTATTCGTGAGGCGTGCCGCCGCTTCTGCATCAAGTACACCGCGCTCAACCGCGATGCTCTTTAACTTCTCAGCATCCATGCCTCCCCCATCATCAGCGATGGTGAGGAGAATATGGTCCCCTTCCTGCGACGCTTTTAGGGTGATAGTACCGACTCGAGGTTTGCCTGCTTTCTCGCGTTCATCAGGCATTTCAATACCGTGATCCACCGAGTTACGCACTAAGTGGACCATAGGATCCGCTAGGGCCTCGACCAGGTTTTTATCTAGATCGGTCTCTTCGCCCTGCATTTCCAAGACAATTTCTTTTTTCAAGCTACGCGATAAATCACGCACCACTCGGGGAAAGCGGCCAAATACTTTTTTGATTGGCTGCATACGCGTTTTCATCACCGCGCCTTGCAAGTCGGCGGTGACCACGTCTAGGTTGGTGACCGCTTTGGCCATGCTTTCATCATTGCTGCTTTGCCCCAGACTCACTAAGCGGTTACGCACCAATACCAATTCACCGACCATATTCATAATGCCGTCAAGCGTGGAGGTATTGACTCGCACGGTTTGCTCTTGCTGAGGCGCGGCTGGTGGCTTTTTCTCTGGCGCTTTTTCTGCCGCCGCAGGGGCTTTGCCGCCTGCGCCTGCACTTTTCGGTGTGCTTTCTTTGGCTGGTTCTGGCTTGCTCGCTTTTTTAGCTGGGGCGGCAGGTTCAGGTTTAGGCTCAGGCTTAGCTTGCGCATCTACCTTGTCGGCATCCGCTTTCGCTTTATCCGCTTCTGCAGCGGGCCCTTTGCCTTTACCATGCAAATCATCCAAGAGCTTTTCAAACTCGTCATCATCAATCAGCTCATCACTACCTGACTGTGAGGCCGACGTTGACGCATCAGACGCCGCGGGGGCCGCGGGGGCCGATTCCTCTCCCTCACTTGGCGAGGCAGCAGGCCCTTTACCTGCACCGTGCAAGTCATCTAGCAGCTTTTCGAACTCATCGTCGGTAATATCGCCGCTGTCAGCCTCGGTACTTTCTACCACTTCAGGCTTTTCTGATGATTGGGTGTCAGACGCTGTGGGGGCTTTTCCCTCACCATGGAGCTGATCGAGCAGTTTGTCGAATTCATCTTGGGTGATCTCATCCACGGAGTCGCCACTGATCGCACCGTCATCCTGACTCGCTGCGTCACTGGCGGGCGTCTCAGGTTCTGGCTCGGGATCGGGTTCAGGGGCTGACGCTTCTGCCGCCGCTTCATCTTCACTGGCAGGCTTGGCATAGCGGTGAAGAGCTTCGAGCAAGGCGCCATCGGCTGGCACAGGCTCTTCGCGGTTTTGTACCGCAGCGAATTGATCATTCACGGTATCCAGTGCCTGCAAAATGGTATCCATCACATCCGATGTCAACTCACGTCCGTGATTACGCAAGTTATCAAAGACGTTTTCAGCACCGTGGCACGTATCGACCAACGCATTTAAGCCAAGAAAGCCCGCGCCACCTTTTACGGTGTGGAAGCCGCGAAAAATACTATTTAGTAAGTCTGCGTCATCAGGGGCACGCTCCAAATCGACCAGCTGCTCAGACATCTGCTCGAGGATCTCTCCCGCTTCAATCAAAAAGTCCTGAAGGATTTCTTCATCCATCTCAAAGCTCATAGCGCACCTCTAAAAACCCAAACTCGATAATAAATCGTCAACATCATCTTGGCTGTGAACCACGTCATCGCGCTCTTCAGGGTGAATCACAGGACCCTCAGGGGCTGACTTATCGGTGGTATCATCTACTTTTTTCGCCGATGCTGCGTCAATCGCAGCGCTCTCCATGCCAAAGGCCGTCAGTATTTCAACCAGCTGTTGCTCAACTTCTTGCACCAATTCAATCACGCGCCGAATCACTTGGCCGGTTAAGTCTTGAAAGTCTTGTGCCATGAGGATTTCAGTCAGGTGCGCGTGCAATTCCGTCGCGCCCCCTTCTACTTGGGTCAATAGTTCGTCAATGTTGTGGCACAATGACTTGAACTCATCCAAGGCAATCTCACCGCGCATCAGGCTGTTCCAGTTGGGGCGAACGGCTTGCAAGTTGTCTTGTAGCTCGCTCGCGATTGGCATGGTTCGTTCAACCGAATCCATGGTTTTGTTGGCGGCCAATTCGGTTTTCTGCATGACATACGTGAGCCTGTCGCGAGCGTCAGGGATATCCACGTTGGCCAAATCACTCACTCTTGGATCCAAACGAAAGTCAGTAATCGAGTCATGTAATTGGCGGGTGAGCTTTCCCACTTCATTAAACAGTGGGTCACGCGCTTCTTTCGCTATCTCGGTAAGAAGCGTATTAGCGTTATCTTGCTCTCCGTTTTCAAGATACGCGACCAATTGTTTCGCTTGGTCCAGATTGATCATGGCGGTTCCTTCTTACTGTGCGCTTACTGTCTACATACGCTCGAAAATTTTGTCGAGCTTCTCTTTCAACGTAGCGGCAGTAAAAGGTTTAACAATGTAACCATTCACCCCTGCTTGCGCGGCTTCTACAATCTGCTCGCGCTTCGCCTCAGCGGTGATCATCAATACAGGCAGGTGCTTAAGATCGCCGTCTTTACGGATTTCTTTAAGCAAATCGATCCCCTGCATACCAGGCATATTCCAATCGGTCACGACAAAATCAATACCGCCTTTTTTGAGGATTGGCAGCGCGGTTAAGCCGTCATCCGCTTCAACGGTATTGTTGAAACCTAAGTCACGAAGAAGATTCTTTACGATACGGCGCATTGTTGAAAAATCATCAACAACGAGAATTTTCATGTTTTTATCCAAGGTTGCCTCCGGTGAGGTCTCGTTTTATTGTCGAAACAGTTACTTACTCACTATGCCAAGCGGATAGCTTAGCTCTCAAACGTTGCGTAGCCTGACTTTGAATCTGACAGACCCGGGATTCGCTGACCCCTATCACTGCGCCTATCTCTTTGAGGTTTAATTCCTCATCATAATAAAGAGATAGCACTAGTGCCTCTCTTTCAGGAAGACTTTTGATCGCCGCCGCTAATGCAGCTTTGAAACTGTCTTCCGCAACACCCTGAAAGGGAGTGTTGTCGTTACGATGGCTCTCTGTTGTGAATGCATCTTCAGAGACGCCCAGATCATCCATCCCGATCAAACGCCCACAGTTTACATCGTTAAGCGCCTGATGATACTGCTCTAAGCTCATATCAAGCTTTTCAGCCACCTCCACGTCGGTTGGATCCCGACCTAACGCTTTTTCTAGTGATGCGATGGCATCACTGATTGAACGACTCGCCTTGTGGACAGACCGTGGCACCCAGTCACCGCGGCGCATATCATCCAGCATAGCACCGCGAATTCGAATACCGGCATAAGTTTCAAAACTCGCCCCTTTAGAAGGGTCATAATTTTGCTGTGCCTCAAGGAGGCCGACCATACCAGCTTGGATCAAATCTTCTACTTGAACACTCGGTGGCAAGCGCCCCATCAAGTGATGCGCGATGCGCTTGACCAAACTCGAATAACGCTCAAGTACCGCTTGGCGATCTGCCCCTGTGCGGCTATACGTGAGCGCTCTATTCACGAATTAACTCTCCTGCGTCATCATTTTTGATCAGCAACCGCTCAACAAAAAACTCCAGATGGCCTCCCGGATTTCGCGGCACCGGCCAAGTCAGCGCTTTGTTCGCCAACGCACTCATCGCCAATGATGCGGGCGAGCGAGGAAATGCGTCAATGACAACTTTTTGTTTTCTCACTGCTTGCCTCACCCTTTCGTCAACGGGAACACATGCTACTAATTCTAGATTAGCATTGAGAAACCTTTCAGTGACTCGCGTTAATTTTGTGAACAAGTCTCGTCCTTCACGGTAGCTTCTGACCATATTTGCAACAACTTTAAAGCGTGTCACACCATGCTCACGGCTTAGTACTTTAATCAATGCATACGCATCAGTAATTGATGTAGGTTCATCACAGACCACAATGACGACATCTTGTGCGGCGCGCGAAAAGCTCAGTACCATGTCTGAAATCCCCGCGGCAGTATCCACTAAGAGTACATCAACCTCTTCTTCGAGTGTACCAAAAGCGCGAATTAAACCAGCATGTTGCGCCGGTGTTAGCTCTGTCATACCTTGAAGGCCAGACGATGCAGGTACGATTTTCATACCGTGCGGACCTTCGAGAATGATATCTTTCAGATCACAGACGCCTTGAAGCACATGAGACAGATTCTTACCCGCTCTTAGGCCAAGTAACACATCCACATTAGCGAGACCAAGGTCGGCATCTAGCACCATGACCTTTTTACCTTGGCGGGCCATAGACGCGGCCATTCCCAGTGTGACATTGGTTTTCCCTACGCCACCTTTTCCCCCGGTTACGGTAATAACCTTGGTGCGTGACGGATTGGTTAAACGGCGCAGGCCGCTTGCTTGATCTTGCATGCTTGTCTCAATCATAAAAGTCCGCCCCATTCGACTCTGGGACATCACTGTTCCAGAAGTGACTGTGCTGATCCGCACCTGATTCCAACATGTCGCTGGCTTTTGCAACCAGGAACTGTCCCGTGGCTTGGCGGATATCTTCTGGCACACGTTGCCCGTCGGCTAAATAGGCCACAGGCAGGGCATTTTCGATGGTGACACACAACAGTTCACCGAGGCTGAGCGATTCATCGAGTTTGGTCAGAACACATCCCGATAACGGGATACGGCGAAAATGTTCAATGGTTTCTTGTAAAACGCGGCGTTGTGACGTCGCCGGTAACACCAGCAGGCTACGGATATGGGAGCCACTGTTTTGCATCAGGGTATCGAGCTGTTCCGACAAGCGAAGATCACGCTGCCCCATTCCAGCGGTATCTAGCAATATCAAGCGTCTATGACGCAGCTGATAAAGGATGTCGGCAAGTTCATCAGCATCTTTAGCCACTTTAACAGGACAGCCAAGGATACGGCCGTATGTGGCTAACTGCTCATGGGCACCGATACGGAATGTGTCTGTGGTCACCAAGGCAATATCTTCAGGGCCAAACTCCATCGCGGCTCGCGCCGCCAGCTTGGCAATTGTGGTGGTTTTTCCTACCCCAGTCGGACCCAGCAGTGCAATCACCCCGCCACTTTCTAGCATATTCTCATCAACCGTGATCACCTGATCCGCCACTAGGTCAAGGAGCGCTTGCCACGCCTCATTCGGTGGTGTCTCTTCTGGAATATAACAGGCCAATTGATCCGCTAGCTCGGACGAGAGTCCCATGCGCTCTAGGCGTTTGATGAGCATGGCGCGCAGCGGCTCTCGCCGCTCTACCTCTTGCCACATCAGCCCCGACAATTGATGCTCTAACAGGCTTCTAATGGAGGCCATTTCTTGACGCATTGCATCAATTTCTTGATGCGAAGCCTGAGATTGACGCCCCTCAAACCGAGAGGGATCAAGCTTCGGTTTTGGTGGAGAAGCGGCCCCGCCATTGGGTTTGGTGGTGGTATTTTGCCAGTCCGAGCGGTTGTTGCTTTTTAGCTGGCGACGCGGCTCATAACCGCGCCCTAGCGCGGCAGGCCGATCGTCAGCCCCTGATGGCGATGAGCGCCGTGCTGGCTGCTTTTGTTGACGTTGTAGCAAGGCGCTCAGCGAGTCAGCTTCTGTTTCTAGTTCGGCTGGCTGAGATTGTTCACGGTACTCGTCCAGCATCGCGGAAAAGCGAGGTGGGCGCTTAGTATGACTGTTTTGACGACTACCTGCCTGTTGCCGTTGACGCAGTTGCACTTGATCATCCGCCAGTTGGCGGTGCGCCTGAGAATAAGCCTGAGCAGATTGTTGCTGCGCGTTTGGGGCGGGCTTATCAGGCATTGGCTCTGTATCCGCATCAACCGCCGCGACAATTTCTACGCCGCCAGTCACTTTTTTGTTAGACATGATCACCGCATCAGCGCCAAGTTCTTCTTTCACTTGGCTTAATGCTGCTCTCATATCCTTTGCAAAAAAACGTTTTATTTTCAAAGCACTGCCCTACTCATAAACGATGTTAATTGTTGCCAACCGCATTGACGATACGAATTTGTTTTTCATCAGGCACTTCTTGATAAGACAAGACGCGTAGCGTCGGTATTGTGTTTTTTACAAATTTCGCCAATGTCGCTCTTAGCACGCCAGACGTTAGCAATACGGCTGGCTCGCCTTGCAACTCTTGCTGCTGTGTCGCGTCAGCCAATGAGGATTGCAATCGCTCAGCCAAACCCGGCTCAATCCCGGTCGACTCGCCACCCGATGCCTGCATGGTTTTATGCAACATCTGTTCCAGTTCAGGAACAAGGGTGATCACTGGCAGTTCAGGGGCGCTGCCATTGATTTCTTGAACGATCAGACGCCGCAGTGCAATCCTGACTGCAGCGGTTAAAATGTCAGGATCTTGACTCTTGCCGGTATACTCGGCCATGGTTTGCACGATAGTGCGAATATCACGGATAGGGATCGCTTCACTGAGTAAATTCTGCAGCACTTTGACTAACACACTGAGCGGGATTTGATCCGGGACCAGTCCTTCAACCAAGCGCGGTACCTGCTTACCTAACATATCCACCAAGTTTTGCGCTTCCTCGTGACCCAATAAACGCTCGGCGTTGTTGGTCAACATCTGGCTAAGGTGGGTGGCCAACACAGTGGCAGCGTCGACCACGGTGTAACCAAGTGCTTGCGCATGCTCTCGTTGGCTGGGTTCAATCCAAACCGCTTCAAGACCGAAAGCCGGATCTTGGGTGGGCTCACCGTCAATAGGGCCGAACACTTGCCCAGGGTTAATGGCAAGTTCATGTTGAGGGTGGACGTCGGCCTCTCCAACCGCGACCCCCATTAAGGTGATGCGATAGTTATGGGGTGGCAGCTCAAGGTTGTCGCGAATGTGTACGGGTGGGATCAAAAAACCAAAATCTTGCGACAGTTTTTTGCGTACACCTTTGACTCGATCGAGCAGCTCGCCGCCCTGATCACGATCGACCATGGCAATCAGACGATATCCTACCTCTAGCCCGATAACATCCACCGGCTGCACATCGTCCCACGATAGCTCTTTCGGCGTAGCGGGGGCGGCCTCAGGAAGATCGGTTTGCTCCGGTGCTTGCTGCGCTTTTTGATATTGTTTGTATTTCCAGTACGCTATGCCACCACAAATCAATGCCAGCAGTAAGAAAGGCAAGTGCGGCATGCCCGGCACTAACCCCATCACCGTCAAAATACTGGTGGCAATCATCAACGCACGCGGATTATCAAACAGCTGGAACACCACCTGCTGTCCCATGTCTTCTTCGGTGTTTTGTCGCGTCACCATAATGGCGGCGCCTATCGACAGCAGCAACGACGGTATTTGTGCAACCAGACCATCACCAATGGTCAATAAGGTATAGACCTCGAGTGCTTCGGAAAACCCTAAGTCATGCTGCCCCATCCCGATCGACAAACCACCCACAATGTTGATGAAAWGGATCAAAATACCGGCGATGGCATCGCCTTTGACGAATTTGGACGCACCATCCATCGAGCCGTAGAAATCCGCTTCTTGCGTGACTTCTTGGCGTCGTGACCGGGCTTGCTCTTGGTCGATAAGCCCCGCATTTAAGTCGGCATCAATCGCCATTTGTTTACCCGGCAAGGCATCCAAGGTAAAACGCGCGGTCACTTCTGAAATCCGGCCCGCACCTTTGGTGACAACCATGAAGTTAATGATCATCAAGATAAGAAACACCACCAAGCCCACGGCATAGTTGCCGCCAATGACCACCGAGCCAAAGGCGCCAATCACTTGGCCTGCCGCATCCGGGCCCTCGTGCCCATAAAGCAAAACTACGCGCGTGGAAGCAACGTTAAGAGCCAGCCGCATTAACGTTGCGATCAGCAGCACCGCCGGGAAAGCCGCAAATTCAAGTGGACGCCTTGTATAAATAGTGACCAGCAGTACCACCAGCGACAATGCAATGTTAAACGAGAACATTAAATCGAGCAGTATTGGCGGGACAGGAAGCACCACCATCGCTAAGGTCGCTAATACCAGTGCTGGCGCACCGATAGCCGGCATCGCTCCTAACCTGTGGTAAGGCACTTTGTCAGAAAATGGCAATCGCCAGTTGGCTTTTAACATGTTAAGCGTTCAAATCCATGATTGGTGAACGCGGGCCTGGTGCCGCGTATACTCAAAACGGGAATGCAGAGGAAGCAAGTTTTACGCCAAAAAAAGCCCGTAAAGTGTCAGCATTTTGGCACTGCGCTGACATTGTCGCGCTCGGTGACGCTTAGTCATGTTGTAAATCGGTAGGGATAGGTAAATAAGCGTCATCAGGACGCGTGGGCCGTCGACCCCGTCCTTTTTGGTATTGTTTTAACTGGAAGACATACGCAAGAACCTGAGCGACGGCGGTAAACAAACCGTCAGGGATCTGTTGCTCAAGCTCGGTGCTAAAATATAATGCCCGCGCCAGCGGGGGAGCAGGAACGATGGCAATATCATACTCAGCGGCAATTTCTCGTATTTTCAATGCGGTAAAGTCCGATCCTTTGGCGATCACCACGGGCGCGCTATCCATATCACTGTTGTAGCGCAACGCCACGGAATAATGTTCAGGGTTAGTGACCACCACATCCGCTTGGGGCACGTCAGCCATCATTCGGCGCTGGGCCATTTCCCGCTGCAACATGCGCATTCGCCCTTTCACTTCTGGGCTCCCCTCGGTTTCTTTATTCTCGTCTTTGACCTCCTGTTTGGTCATTTTGAGCTGCTCATTGTGTTGCCAAATTTGAAATGGCACATCAATGACTACCACCACCAACAGGGAGCAGCACACCAACAGAACGAAGTTAAGTAATATATCGAGCGCGTGATAGAGGTTGCTGGGGAAGGTATCAATGGTCAGCTCGAAGAAGTCCTCTAGGTTGATATAAACCAAGTATGCGGCCACACCCGCCACCAACAACACTTTGAGAATCGACTTTAATAATTCGACTAATCCCTGGGTACCAAACATGCGTTTAAAGCCAGAAAGCGGACTCATTTTCGACAGTTTAGGTCGTGCAGCCTCCCACGAGAAACTCACCCCACCGAGCCCGGCCGCCCCTACGAGGCCGGAGATAAATAGCACAATCAAGATCAGCCCAAGTGGCAGAATCAAATGCAGTAGCTCACCGACCACCACCCGCATCAGCTCTGAGCTGTCAAAGATCTCGGCGCGTGACAGGGAAAATAGGCGCGTCATCAATGCCATCAAGGCTTCGCCCAGCGCTTGCCCGAACCACATCAAACTGATGGCACCAACAACCAGTACGGAAACCGAAGCCAGTTCTCTTGAGCGCGGTACTTGGCCCTTTTCCCGCGCCTGCTCCTGCCTTCGGGGCGTAGCGTCTTCTGTTCTTTCCTGACCTTCGCTCTCTGCCATGCCTCTACTCGCAATTAATTCGAATCAGCGAACAAATTTGGTTCAACCCTGTTTCCCAATGATTGTTGTAGTGCGTCAACATACCGAACAGCAGATACCAGCTGATCAGTAGCCCCATCAACAATGCAAAAGCGAAGCCAAGAGAGAAAATATTCAACTGCGGCGCGGCGCGCGTCATCACACCAAATGACAAGTTGACCACCAGCAAGGCGATCACGCCTGCCAGGGAAATACTGAGGGCAACTTTAAACATGATCCCGAACCACTGCGCCAAACTGCGGTAGTCGGCAGCACCAATCATCTCGCCAATCGGTAAGGTATCAAAGCTCATCACCACTAAGTTAAGCATTTTTAAATGCCCATCCGTGGCGAGAAACAACATCAGCGCCAAAAATAAGTAAAACTGTCCCAGCAAGGGGGTATTCTGGCCATTGGCCGGATCGACCATGGACGCAAAACCCAAGCTCGATTGCATCCCCAAAATCTGTCCCAACACCACAAAGGTTTGCGTAATAAATTGGGTGACCATTCCCATCGCCACACCGATGACCACTTGCTGCGCAAGCACGGTAAAGCCGGCAAAGGAGACCAGCTCAATACTCTCGGGGACGGCCGGTAACGCGGGCATCACCGCGAAGGTAATCGCCAGTGACAGGTAGAGACGGATCCTCACTGGCACAAATCGCGCGCCAAAGAAAGTCATCGCCATCATCATCGAAGAGATACGGGTAAAGGGCCAAAAGTAGTTAGCCATCCAAGACAGGAGCACTGAGGCTGGATATTCCATGGCTTGCCTCGTCAGTAAAGGATGTTAGGGATGTGATCAATCAAGCGATAGAAATACTCCATCAACATCCGCGTCATCCAGTGGCCAAAGAACATTAAGGCAATAAAGGTGGCGATCAAACGTGGCAAAAAGCTCAGTGTTTGCTCGTTAATTGAGGTCGCGGCTTGAAAGATGGCCACGATTAGACCCACCAACAAGCCGGGTACTACAATGGCTGAAACCAGTAGCAACACCAGATAGAGCGCATCTTGGAAAAGCTCGACAAACGCTTCTGGGGCCATCACTGCCTCCTTTAGCCGAAACTGGCTGCCAAGGTGGAGAGGATAAGATTCCACCCATCAACCAAGACAAAAAGCATTAACTTGAAGGGTAATGACACTATCATGGGCGATAGCATCATCATACCCATCGCCATCAAGACTGATGCCACCACCAAGTCAATCACCAAAAATGGCAAGAACAACATAAAACCAATTTGGAACGCGGTTTTCAGCTCCGACGTCACAAACGCAGGGATCAGCACCGTCATTGGGACTTGCTCAGGCTCATCCACTTGCGCCCCCGACATATTGACAAAGGTTTCCAAATCTTTCACCCGCGTTTGCCGAAGCATAAACTCACGCAGCGGCACTTGTGCCTGATCAAAGGCTTCTCGCGCAGTGACTTGTTCATTAATATAGGGCTGAATCGCTTCTGTATTCATTCGGTCAATCACCGGTGACATGATAAACAAGGTCAAAAACATCGCGATGCCAATGATCACTTGGTTAGATGGCGTTTGCTGTAACCCCATGGCTTGACGCAAAATCGCCATCACCACCACGATTCGGGTAAACGACGTCATTAAAATGACAACCGCTGGCAAAAAGCCCAACGCGGTCATGATTGCCAGAATTTGCAACGTGACCGAGTAGTCTTCACTGCCATCCGGGTTGACACTCATGGTCACCGCCGGGATCCCACCGCCCGTATTACGGCCCACTTCTAAACGCGCCGCTTCACCGCTTTCGCTAATCGATTCGGTGGTGATGCTTTCTTGTGCTGGCGTCGCTTCTTGTTCGGCAACAGCAAACGGCGTAAATAAGGTGGCTGCCACCCAGACCCAAGCGGCCAATAACATTCGTATCGTCATTTTCGATTCAACAGTTGGCTTAACTGATTGGCAAAGCGAGAAGGCTTATCAGATGCTGGTGTCGCAGTTGGAATGGGGTTATCCAGTGTTTTTAACACGTTCACGCTGTTTGCTGTCACGCCGACAACCAACTGTTCACCGTGGATATCAACCACCAAAATGCGCTCCTTCTGACCCACAGCCAATTGGCTAACGATCGTGATGCCATCACTTTGCTGTGCCAGCCCCGGCACTTTTAACCGTCGCAGCAACCAAGCCAGAGCAAAGATAAGCCCTAGCACTAATCCTAGCGACAACAGCATTGTCACTATACTGACATCGGGCGCCGCCGCCCAAACAGGCATGGGCACCAGGAGTAGACTCCAAATGCGTCGGTTCACCGTCATCCCTATCGTAGTTTCTTAAT
This sequence comes from Salinivibrio sp. IB282, assembly GCF_001995685.1. Taxonomy (NCBI): domain Bacteria; kingdom Pseudomonadati; phylum Pseudomonadota; class Gammaproteobacteria; order Vibrionales; family Vibrionaceae; genus Salinivibrio; species Salinivibrio sp. IB282. The sequence continues at coordinate 34,107 of NZ_MUET01000003.1, forward strand.
CCGCTCAGTTTGGCTAATCACATCCGTGAGGCGGATACCAAACTTGTCGTTTACGACCACCACTTCGCCATGAGCAATCAAGGTGCCGTTCACCAGCACATCGAGCGACTCCCCAGCTAACCTATCTAACTCCACCACCGAGCCTTGGTTGAGCTGAAGCAGGTTACGGATGTTAATTTGCGTATGCCCCACTTCCATGGAAATGGTCACTGGAATATCAAGGATCGCGTCCAGTTTCCGCTGTTCATCCGCCCCCATTTTTTGCTCGCTGTCATCAGTGAGCTCTTCAAGTGGTGCCGCTTGCACATCATCTGAGCCCTCGGTGTCAGATTGCTCAGCCAGGGCTGCAGCCCAATCATCGTCTACATCATTTTGATCCATGACGTCTTACCCTTGTTTACTGGTTCTGATCACTGAGCATTACCTTGTTTATCATCGATGGGTAGATCTTCCTCGAGATCATCGAGTAGCTCAGGTTTATCCTGTAACAACGAAATATCCGATTTCGCCATTTCAGGACGCTTAAGTTTTTCTACAATTTTAAGTGCCAACTTATCGTTAGATTGCCCCATTTTCGCGCGATAGGTGGGCAAGTCTTCCACGAACACGGTGCACGCATCCGGCATTTCCACCGGAATCACATCCCCTTTTTGTAACTCCATTAAGTCGCGCAACGATAAGGTGACATCCAATAGCTTGGCACTCAATTCAACATTGACATCCAAGATCTCATCCCGTAGCGCTTTACTCCAGCGCACATCGGTATCCATCTTGTCACTTTGTACCCCGGCATCGAGCAGCTCGCGAATCGGCTCTAGCATCGAGTAAGGCATGACCATGTGAATATCGCCGCCACCACCATCAAGCTCAATGTGGAATGAACTCACCACAATCACTTCTGAGGGGCTGACAATGTTGGCCATCGCCGGGTTTACTTCCGAGTCTAAATACTCAAAAGCGACTTCCATCACGGGCGCCCAGGCGTCTTTGTAATCCTCAAACATCAACTTAAGCAGCATCTGGATCACACGTCGCTCGGTTGGCGTAAACTCTCGCCCTTCAATACGCGCATGAAAGCGCCCATCACCACCAAAAAAGTTTTCTACCAAAATGAACACCAGACGGGCTTCCATGGTGATCAAGCTGGTGCCTTTTAAGGGGCGAAAACGCACCATATTCAAACTGGTCGGCACGTACAAGGTATTTTGATACTCGCCAAACTTCATCATCTGCACGCCGTTAATTGACACTTCGGCAGTTTTACGCAGCATGTTAAACAAGCTAATGCGCATATGGCGGGCAAAGCGCTCATTAATAAGCTCGAGCGTCGGCATCCGCCCACGTACAATGCGATCTTGCGAAGAGAAATCAAACTGAACCGCACCGTCTTGATCGGCTTCGGGCTCATTATCTTCCTCTTCAACGTCATCAACACCGTGAAGCAGCGCATCAATTTCGTCTTGGCTGAGTAAGTCAGTCACGTCATCACCTATTGCATCACAAATCCAGTGAAGAGCACACGCTCCACCACCGGCTCGCCCGTTACTTTGATTAAGGCCGCGCGCACATTCTCTGCCGATTGGCGGCGAATTTCGAGCWGCCCCTGCGGTGTACGCAGTTGCTCGACCGTTGCCGCACCAAACGTATTAAGAAGCGAGTGCTCAATCAGCGGCAAGTTTTCTTTGGCCAAGGCTTCCATTTCACTGCCACGCACTAACAACTGGGTATTGACTTGCACCAGTCGCTGCCGCTCATCCCCGGTGACATTAAAAACAAACGGTTTAGGCAAGGTGACATAAATCGCGGGCACGGCATTGTTTTGTTCCTCGAGGACAATGTCTTCTTGGCTGTCATCATCACCGGACAGGAAAAAGAACGCCGCGCCACCGGCCGCCGCGAGCAATACAACGGCGGCGACAATGATAATAATCAGCTTTTTTTTGCTCCCGCCTTGTTCTGGGGTTGCGTTATCATCTGCCATGGCTGTGCTTGCTCCTTATTATCTAAGCGTAGTAATCAACGGCCCGATCACTGTGTGAGACGTTCAGCGTCTGCCCGGTTAGCATGGTATCATCACTATCATCCGGCCCAGAGGTGCCGAGTGATGCGCCACCGGCATGACCGCCGCCGGTACCGGCACCATGCTGGCCTGAGGCCATCTGTTGTGCACCACTCTCTTGTTGTTGAACCGATCCTTGGGCTAACTGTAGCCCTTGTTGCTGCAACATATCACGCAGTCTTGGCATCGCTTGCTCGACCGCATCACGCGCTTGCTGGTTGGCAACCGTTATATGCACGGAAGCTTGGTCGTTGTTGATCCCCAGCTTAATTTGCATGCGCCCAAGCTCGGGTGGATCGAGACGAATATCCACTTGCTTCAGGTTTTTAGACAACATGACATTGATTCGCTCGGTCAATGCCACACCCGCTTCGCTAGGCGTTTGCCCTAAAGGTAGCGGGGCCTGCGCACTTTGAGCGACCTGGATATCTTGTCGTGCTGTCGCCGCGTTCGCGGTTGGTGTGCCTAGACTGCTTGCCAGCTGCTGGGCCAAGTTTTCGCCTCGTGAGGCACCTTCCGCTGCGCTTGCTGTGTTGCCTGCCGCCAAGGCTGCGTCAGTTTGAACCGCCTGCTCTGCCATCGCTTTTAACGCCGCTTTACTCAGATCATCTGACTGACTGTGTTGCCCTGCCAGCAGCGAAGCGGCATTCGGGTTGCCTGCTGCGCCAGCTTTTACGTCAGGGTTTGCCATATTCTGTTGTAGGCCCGACGCCTGTCGCAGCTTATCAGCCAATTCATTCGTTTTCGTCGTCGCCCCTTCTTTGCCTAACCAATCTTTAAGCGCAGACTCTTTATTGGCTGCCGCACGGTCGCCTAAGGCAGGATCGCCGGACGCCATCTTAGCAGATCCATGTTGACTCTCCTGCTGTGCCTTCATCGCCGCCCACTTTATCGCCGGCCCATCCGCTGAGAGAGATTGCCCCCCTTTAGCCGCCTCACCACTGCTATCAAGCGCAATTTGGCGTCCGGCACCTTGTTCCAAGGCACCTGTGCCACGATCTTGCGTGGCTTTAACCTGAGCGACTAATACGGCGAGTTGTTCGGGCGATAACTGTGCCAATACCTCCTCCGCAGACACCTCATCCGGCAACGCTTCAGAAAGCTCCGCAAGCAGTGCTTGTTTGTCTACTTCATCCTCTTGAATTTGGCGGTCTACTCGCGCGTTACTGTCAGTGTCGCTTATCGGTAATACATCGGCAGACGATGCCAGTGCGTCGTCATCGGCAGGCAAGGTTTTGCCAGTTAACATTTCAGCGGCTTGGTTCAACCGCATTAATAAGGATTGGCTTTCTTCCATTGCCGTCATATCGGCAATTTTTTCCATCTCAGCCTCGCTGAAAATACCGTCAGCCAACATGGCCTCCGCATCAATGGCTTGACCATCAACGAGTAAGGTTTTGCCATCAGAGGTCAGCTTGATCGCCCCCGCTTGTCCTTCACTTCCATCGAGGGATTGATGCAAGGCGGACAAAAAGCCGGCACTTTTCTCTCCTTTCACCTCGCTGGACGCGCCTTCACTCGGCGCAGACAGGGTTTTACTCGAAACATTGGAAAGTGTCAGCATTGACTGCGTCATAAGTGTCTCATCATTACCTATGGTTACCTATGCGCCAACTTGGCATCAACTGGCGCGTCGGTAATGAGAAAGCAATTATCGCGCCATTTTACTATGAAGAGAAGGGTGAGGGGCGTCGACGTGCGATAATCGCTGCCATTTCATCCATTTGTCGTTGTTCTTGATAGCGAGCACGCTCTGCTTCCTCTCGTTCTCGTTTTTCTATCAGCCATTCTAATGACTGTCGGTGCTGGCGAGTTTGTTGCCATGTTTCACGGCATTGCGCTAAATGATCTTTAAATTGATGCTCTGCATCTCTTTGTTTTGCCAATGTTTCATCAAGCTGAACAATGAATTTATTTAAATGACCAAACGCACTGGCCGATAGCCCTGACTGACCACGATCTGACATCTGACGGCAATATTCGAGCCGGTACTGTTCGATTTGCTCCAACTGGCGATAGTAATCATCAAGTGATTGCTGAGCCGCGCTCACACTAAGCTGGGCCTGCTTTTCATCCTCTTGAGCTTTTTCTAACAGCAACTGAAGCGCGTGATCGGCCATCGGTTACCCCTGCAAGGTTGAGCGCAACATATTGACACACATATCAAAAGGAACCACTTCTTTGATCCCTTGCTGCAAATAATCGTCGAGTTTGGGCTTCAAGCTAAACGCCTGATCAACCGCCGCATCACTGCCCGGTTTATAAGCGCCTATCGAGACCAGATCTTGGTTTTTTCGGCACACGGACAACACTTGCCGCACCGCTTTCGACATCAGAATTTGCTCATCGCTGGTAATATTGGGCATCACTCGACTGACCGAACGCTCAACATCAATCGCCGGGTAATGACCGCTATCCGCTAACTCGCGCGATAGCACAATATGACCATCGAGTATCGCTCGTGCTGCATCGGCAATTGGGTCTTGTAAATCATCCCCCTCGGTCAGCACGGTAAAAAAGGCCGTGATCGACCCCTGTCCAACGGCACCGTTCCCCGCGCGCTCAACCAGTGAGGGTAAACGCGCAAACACCGAGGGCGGATACCCTTTGGTCGCCGGTGGCTCGCCCACCGACAACGCAATTTCGCGCTGAGCCTGGGCAAACCGCGTCAATGAATCCATCAACAAAAGAACATCAAGACCGAGGTCGCGGAAATATTCGGCAATGGTTAATGCCGTTTGGCAGCCTTTAAGCCTCACCAAGGGTGATGAGTCAGCTGGCGCAGCGACAACCACCGCCCGTGCACGGCCTTCTTCTCCGAGGATATCATCGATAAACTCTTTCACTTCTCGGCCACGCTCACCAATCAATCCGACGACCACCACTTGCGCAGTGGTACCGCGTGTCATCATCCCCAAGGTGACAGATTTACCCACCCCAGAGCCAGCAAACAAGCCGATGCGCTGGCCTTTCCCCACCGTCAAAAGACCATTGATCGACTTGATGCCAACATCGAGCGGCTCACGGATCGGTTGCCGTGATAAGGGGTTGATCGGTATACCCTCTAGGCTTGCTTGCTTATCCGTATAGATATCGCCTTTACCATCCAGTGGATTGCCCATACCATCGATAACGCGCCCCAACAGCTCCATCCCCACCGAGAGTTGACTGCGTTCAGACAAGGGCGTGACGCTTGCCCCTGGCAACACACCTGAAACTTGCTCGTTAGGCATCAAGTACAAAAGTTCATCGGCAAAGCCCACGACTTCAGCTTCAATGGTGCCATTAAGGGTTTCAACCGAGCACACAGACCCAATGGGCGCACGACAGCCTATCGCTTCAAGTGTCAGCCCAACCATACGCACCAATTTTCCCGACGCCACTGGCTTGGGGGCTAAATTATCAAGCTGACATTGTTTTAACCGCTCAGCGAGTTGGCTCATTATGATTGCCCTGGCTCCTCAGTCGATGTGGCTTCATCTTCAGGCGTTGCCGTGGTGTCTTGCTCAACGGGTTCGTCACTCGCCACCGCGCGCTCGGTGGTCGCCGGTTCGTTGGCATAGGCACCGGTATCAACAGGCTCTACCGTTGCCGGGTCTGATGGCGAAGCGTGTCGGGGTTGATTCTGTCCTTGAAACTCTCTAAGTAACGCGTCCACGCGCTCAGCATAGCGATAGTCGACCACTGAATCTTTGGCTTTTACATGGACGTCTCCACGCGAAAGGGCCGGCTCGGATTGCAAGGTCCAGTCGCGAGCCGCGAGCATATCGTCATCATACGCGTCGGTGACAATGGCATAGTCATCTGGATGCAACGCCGCAGTAACCGAGTGATCGGCCACTGGCAAAGCGGCAATGGCGGCTCGTAAGGTGTGCAGAATCACCTGAGGATTCGTGTCTAGCTCCACACCTGTCAATGACTTGGTCAAGGTCTGGACCATCACCAACAGCTGTTGCTCGACATCCACCTCCAACTTTTCTAATGGATGAGTTAACTGATTGAGTATACTATCGAGCTGCTGACAACGTGCTTCAATCAGCGCTTGCCCATCAGCGACGCCTTGCTCAAACCCGGCCTTTTTTCCTTCTTCATGGCCTTTTTCATGCCCTTGCTCTAAACCGGCCTCAAGTCCCTCGGCATGCCCCAGCTGCTTGCCCTCTTCATACCCTTCGTCGTAGCCCTGTTGGCGAATAGCGTCAAGGGCGTCAGCGGTTAAAGGTTCGGGGGCAGGCTCGTTTTCCTCCGGCTCTACCTCAACGTCTGGCTCCCAACTGGGATCGTAATTAAGTGCCGTGTCTTTGGGCAGGTTTTCGCCTTCGTGGTAAGGGGGCAATGCCCACCTATCAATGGTTTCCGCATCGGCCTCATCGGCGCGAATATAGCCACGACGTTTTTCTAAACTCATCAGTGCCCCTTACAAATACGGCTAGACGAAGTCATCGCCGCCGCCTGCGGCAAGCATAATTTCACCGGCATCGGCAAGACGACGCGCAACCGATAAGATTTCTTTTTGCGCCCCTTCCACATCAGAGACCCGGATAGGCCCCATGGCCTCGATATCGTCTTGCAACATCTCGGCCGCACGTTTGGACATATTGCGATAGATTTTCTCGCGCAAGTTATCTTCCGCGCCTTTAAGCGCTTTTTGCAACACTTCTTGTGGCACATCACGGAGTAAGGTCTGCACCCCGCGGTCATCCACATCAATCAAGTTATCAAACACGAACATCAAGTCTTGGATTTGTGAGGCCATCTCTTCGTCTTGATCGCGAATCGAGTCCATCAGTACCCCTTCGACACTGTTGTCCATGTAGTTCATGATTTCCGCTGCCGCTTTCAAGCCACCAATCTTGGCCGCTTGTGCCCCGGCTTGGCCAGCAAATTGCTTTTCCATGATCTCGTTTAACTCGTGCAGTGCTGCCGGTTGCACCTCTTCTAAGTTGGCAATCCGCATCATCAAGTCCAGTCGATCTCGCTCAACAAACTGTGACAAAATCTCGGCCGAGTGCTCGGGATCCAAATAGGATAAGACGATGGTTTGGATTTGCGGGTGCTCGTTGATAATAATGCTGGCGACTTGGCGCGGATCCATCCATTTGAGTGAATCCAAGCCTTTGGAGCCGCTGCCAAGCAATATTTGGTCCACCAAGTTATTCGCTTTGTCTTCACCCAAGGCAGTCACGAGGGCGTTGCGTACAAAGTCTTCACTCCCCATCCCAATAGAGGTGTATTTTTGGATCTCCTCTAAAAAGGCACGGTGGACGGCGGCCACTTTGTCCGAATTAAGATCGGTCATCGAGGTCATGGCCGAACCCACCCGTTGAACCTGTTTCGGCTCAAGGTGACGAATGATACTCGCGGCATCTTGTTCACTTAAACTGAGCAGCAAAATGGCGGCTTTTTCAATCCCACTCAACGAGCTGATATCGACGTTTGAGCCAGCTTGCTCATCACCGCCTGTGGTTGCGACTTCATTTGCCATCTTCGGTTACCCAATTTTTCACCGCTTGTGCGGCCAAGTCTGGCTCATTGGCAACCAGCGCCCGCACCGCTTTTAACAAGTCTTCATCTTTATGTAAGTTTGGCAGCTCAACATCCGACGCTGACATCGCAAAGTTGCTAGAACCGTCAAGCTCAGAGCCTATCAAGCCGACATCATCCCCATCAGGGGTAACTGGCAAGCCATCTGGGCCAAGGATTTCGCCATTGGGGCCCACGGTATTGCCATCTTCGTCGGTATTTGGATAAAGCAGCTTTTTCATCGCTGGACGCACCAAGACCACGATAATAACAATGATCACCAAGGCCGCTGCTAACCAACGAATCCAGTCATTAAAGTTGGGATGATCCCAAATCGGCACATCTTGCTCTGCCGCTTGCTCTGGCTCAACAAAGGGGACGGCGATCACTTCGAGCACATCACCACGCTGCTCACTAAAGCCGACCCCGCCCATTAAAAGACGGCGGATTTTGGCCAATTCATCATCTGACAAAGGCTGCTTAACCGTTTCCCCAGTTTCAGGATCGACACTTTGTTTAAAATTCACCGCCACTGAGACGGTTTGCCTATCGATGACGCCTGACTGCGCGCGTCGGTGACGAATGGTGGTGTCGAGCTCAAAGTTACGTGTCGATTCACGACTCACCGACCCGGTACCGCCTGCACCATTTTTAAGATCCCTGACGTCTTCCGGAATAGAGGCATCGGCCGGCGGTTGGTTGCTTAAGGCCCCTGGAATACCTGCGACACGATCCGAGCCATTATAGTCTTCGCGCGTGTATTCGCTGCGTGTTGCCGGTGTGTTGGGATTATACTGACGCTGCGTTTCTTCCAGTGAGCTAAAATCTAATGCCACGTCGACTTGTGAAGTATAGTTGCCCAACCCTAGTACGGGGATCAGTATTGAGTCGATTTTTTCGCGCAATTGGCGCTCTTGCTTACGCTCCAATTCGTACTCTTTGCGCCGCGCCGCAGAGGCTGGATCTTCACTGCCAGAGTTTAGCAAGCGACCATTTTGGTCGGTGACGGTGACGCGCGTGGGTTTTAGCGACGGGACGGCAGAGGCCACCATATCAACAATCGAGTCCACTTCCTCTTGACCTAGGGTATTTGTGCCTCCCAAAGTCAAGAATACCGTGGCCGATGCCTCTTGGTTGTGGCGTACAAAGACGCTCTGTTTGGGCATCGCTAACAAGACACGGGCGTTTCTCACTTGCCGCACTTCTTCAATCGCGGCGGCTAGCTGTCGCTCACGACTGAGTTTTAATCGCTCTTGCTCGAGTTTTTGCGAGACGCCAAAGCCCATGTCATTGAGCAAGATATCATCGCCCTCAACCGTGCTGGTATTCAGCCCCACCCGCGTTAAACCGAGGCGAATGGAGGAGTAATCGCTTGAAGGGACGCGGATGGTATTCCCGTCCAACTGATATTCAACTTTGTTCTGGTCAAGGTGATCCAAAACAGGGATAAGTTCTTCTGTTTCGTACGTACCCAGTGGCCGCATTTCGGGTTCCTGCACCCAAAAAAACAGCATAATGATCAGCGCGACACAAATCGCAACCGCTAACACCAAGATCAACTGGCGCACCATGTCGAGATCGCCAAATATCGAGTTTGACGATGCTGACTGTTCTGATGCGTCCGGATCTTGCGTGTCTTGCTCTGCGTCTAATGCCGCATCGGTTGATGGCAGTGCTGCTGCGCTATCTGAAACCGCCAGATCGGTGTTTTGGTTCTCTTCAGCCACTGATTAATTCCTACATTAAACAGGCATATTCATAAGTTCTTTATACGCCTCAACTAACTTGTTGCGGGTTTGCACGGTGGCATCAAACGCCACACTCGACTTATTTCGAGCAATCATCACATCCGATAAGCTTACATTACGGTCACCTTCATCGAACCGCGTGGCAAGCTCGCCCGAGGTCTTTTGCAATCCATTTACATGATTAATCGCACTGGCAAGCATATCGCCAAATTCTTGGCTGACTTGTTGACCGGTTGCAGGCTGAGAGACATTTTTCGCGGCTGCCGTCATAGCTTGCATTTCTTGCGTCAGGGCATTGGCTTTCATCGTCGATCCTTCCTGTGTCAATATTTTGTCAATTCAGTCAGATTACTATCCGTCATCTTACTATCTGCAACTTTGAGACCACTTTCGCAAAAGCTGACGACGCTGGGTCACTACTGAGGAATATCAATCCCGGCATCACGCATTTTGGCCAGCTTATAGCGCAGTGTCCTAGGGCTGATCCCTAAGCGCTCGGCGACATCTTTGCGCCGCCCCTCACACGCACGGATGGTATCGAGTATGATAGAAAACTCTTGGTCGCGTAATTCGTTGCCCAAGCCTACTCCGTTCGGTGAGGGCTCTATCGTTTCTTGGACTGGCTCGGTCGGTGGCGTCGCAGCGGCTGCATGCGATTGACTATCCATCACCTTGTTTTGTAAGCCAGACGCATCTTGCCAGTCTTGCCCCTCGAGTAAAATATCTGTTGCTTGAATATGAGATTGGGTGGCCAGTATCAAGGCACGCTGCATGACGTTATCAAGCTCCCGCACATTGCCAGGCCAGGTGTAATTCAACAGCTTTTGCTCGGCGTTAGGCTGTATGCTGGGACAAGGCAGACCTTGTTTTTGACAATGCCGTGATAATAAATAATTTGCCAGCGGGATAATGTCACCTGGGCGTTCATATAACGCGGGCCAAGTGATGGGAAACACATTCAAACGGTAGTACAAGTCTTCGCGAAAGTGTCCTTGCGCCACATAGTCTTTTAGATCGCGGTTACTGGTGGCAAGCACCCGCAAGTCAAGCTGAATACTTTTGCGCCCCCCGAGGCGTTCCACCTCTCGCTCTTGTAATACGCGGAGCAGCTTGGCTTGCAGCCCCAAATCCATCTCACTGATTTCATCCAATAAGATAGTGCCACCTTGGGCTTGCTCAAATTTTCCCGGACATGCTTGCACCGCACCAGTAAACGCCCCTTTCTCATAGCCGAAAAGGGTGGCTTCCAGCATGTTTTCGGGAATCGCGGCACAGTTAATCGCGACAAAGGGGGCATTCGCGCGCGCAGAGTGGTCATGAATATAGCGCGCCATCACTTCTTTACCCGACCCTGACGGCCCAAGGATCATTACATTGGCGTCAGTATTGGCGACTTTATCGGCCAAGGCTAACAAGGCGACACTTTTCGGATCTTCTGCAATCGCATCCGAGTCATCGTTTTTAACCGGTGCATAGCGACTGACCATATTGAGGAGCACTTCTGGCGCAAAAGGTTTGGCCATGTAATCAATGGCCCCCTCTTTCATGGCGGCCACCGCATCCTCGATGTTGGCATAAGCGGTCATGAGCAATACCGGTAAATTTGGCGTATGCGTTTTGATTGATCGCAGAAGCGCCAAGCCATCCATCCCAGCCATCTGTACATCTGAAACAACAATATCAATTGGCTCGGCTTTTAATGTCACGAGCGCTTGCTCTGCACTGTCCGCTTCGCGCCAATGGTATCCCGCTAAGGCTAAAGTATCGACCAGCGCCTCGCGCAAACCTTCATCATCTTCAACGATTAGCACTATGGTTTGGCTCATTGTGTTTCTCCTACGCTCTTACCCTGCTCTGCCGCTCCCCCCTTGGCAAGCGGCAAACACAATGTAAAACAGGCCCCTTTTTCAGGTTCCGATTGTAAGGTGAGTTTGCCCTCATGGGCATGACACACCATTTGCACAACGGCGAGGCCAAGACCTGTACCTTGCTGTCGTGTGGTAAAAAAAGGCTCTAAAACTTTCGCTTGCAGCTCAGGCGCAATGCCTGGACCACTATCGGCAACAGACAGCAATAAACTATCGCCTTGTTGGCGCGAATCAACCACTACTTGGCAGCCCTTGCCCGCGACTTGAACAGCATTGACAACCAAGTTACTCAGCGCGCTGGCCAATGCATTGGGGTTACCGAGCAAGGGGAGGCTTTCATCATCGCTGTTAATGGAAAAATCAACATCGTGGCCTTGAATCACCGCATTCACCATGGGCTCAAGCTCATTAAACAACTGCTCAACGGTAAATACTTTCACCACCTTGTTGTCGCCACCTTTAGCAAACAACAACATATCGTTCACTTGCTTTTCTAAGTCATGTAGCCGGTCTAACAGTTTGAATTGAAACCGCTGCCGTGTCGCATCATTGAGGTTGGGCGCGCCAAGATTCGACGCATATAAAATCGCGCTAGATAGCGGCGTGCGCACTTGGTGAGCCAGCGACGCCACCATTTTACCCAACGACGACAACCGTTGCAGATCACTCACGCGCGACTGCAATAAGCGGGTTTCTGTCATGTCGGTGATCAAGATAAGTTGCCCTGAGTCAGACGCTGAAATGGCCAGCTTCACCCGACGGCCATCTTTAAGAGAGACCTCGTGTCCATCATCGTCTCGCGGCGAGAAAGCGCGTTGAATCACATCAAACCAGCGCTGCTGAGTGAGCGGTTCCCCAAGAAGGCGATGCGCCTCTGGATTGGCTTCAGCGACACGGCCATTAGCATCAAGCAAAATAACGCCTGCTGGCATCACATCGAGAACTTGCTTATACCGAGTGACTTGTTGATCCACTGATCCCAGTGGCGAAGATTGGGTTTCCATTTAGGCAACACACATTTCGATCAAGGTTTTACTCACTTAAGCAGAGATTATGCCATAAAAATAGCTAATATTATCAGCTAGTTGAAGACAAAAAAGCGAAGTCATTTTTTTGACTCCGCTTTTTGACGCCTCGTCGATCTAGATTAATTCTTCCTTATTCAATCCGTACTTTCGCATCTTTTCTACCAGTGTCGTTCGCCGCATACTCAGCATATCAGCGGCTCTGGCAACCACACCAGACTGCGCCTCTAGCGCCTGCTTAATCAAATCAATCTCAACCTCGGCGAGGGTTTCTTTTAAATTCACGCCCTCAGGCGGCAAGCTTGTGAATCCAGGACTATCCGCAAAGCCAGGCATATCCTCCTCGAAAGCAGGCTCATCCGGCTCATGAAACATCGCGGTAAGAGCCTCGCGTTCAGCCATCTCGGTATCTTCAACCGAATAGGCCTCAGGCTGAAATTCAGGAATATCACTGTAGCGATATTTGGCAGGCAAATGATTCACATCGACCATTCGCCCTGGGTACAAGATAACTAAACGCTCAATCAGATTCGCCAGCTCGCGAACATTGCCTGGCCACTCATGCTCCATCAGCGAATTAATCGCACGAGGGGAAATATGGATCCGACCATTACCTTCCACATCAAGGCGAGACATTAGCTCATGAATCAATAGCGGGATATCATCAATTCGCTCGCGCAGCGCTGGCATTTCGATCGGAAAAACATTGAGCCGATAATACAAATCTTCTCGAAACTCACCGTCTTTGATCATGGTTTCTAGCGTACGGTGGGTCGCGGCAACGACACGAACATTGGCGCGAATGCTTTTGTTGCCGCCTACGCGCTCAAACGTACGTTCTTGCAACACACGTAACAATTTAACTTGCATCGGCATCGGCATGTCGCCGATCTCATCCAAAAACAATGTTCCGCCTTCCGCCAACTCGAAGCGCCCTTTACGCGCTGAAATCGCCCCTGTGAAGGCACCTTTCTCGTGACCGAAGAGCTCGCTTTCTAGCAACTCGCCTGGAATCGCCCCGCAATTGACGGGGACAAAGGGGCCAGACGCGCGTGATGAGGCATGGTGAATATGACGCGCCACCACTTCTTTTCCGGTGCCAGATTCACCAAGGATCAAAACACTGGCTTCGGTAGACGCGACCTGCTCAATGAGATGACGAATCTGTTCGATAGCATCGCTTTTACCCACCATGTTATGAAAGGCGGTATTATCACCAGACAACTGTGGAATACTGAAAGCCTGTTTACCGGCAAACTCGCGACAGTGATGGAGTGCATCGAATAATTGCGGATAGTTCAAAGGTAGCCCAAGTTCACCCACATAGTTGGGTAACCCTGAAAGCTCACGATCGTGGCGTCGAATCGCAATCACAGGCACGTGATGATAGGTCGCAAGCTGCTCAAGTACTTTTTCAAGTAACGGTGTCGAGCGGACGTGGCCAAGAAAACATGCGCCCCAGTTTTGCTCCCAAAGTGCATCACTGACATCCGCGGTCGAGTGAAGCGCGTAACGCTCGCCGATAAAGTCGAGTATCACGCCGAGATCGTGACGAAACTGGTCATCGTCATCGATAACGAGGATCTTTGCTAAATCTTGCATGTGTGAGATACGTCTGCCCTGATAACTTTTTATAATCGTGTCGCTYTTCAGCAACAACAATCTCAATTTTAATCAAGACATTGTAATAGAGAACGCGCATAAGGCAACCGGAGACACAGTAAACCTGTGACTCCAGTGCCATGTCAGTAGTTTGATAGGCAGTTTAACTGGTCGCTTGAGTCATATTATGGTATTCGGAAGGGATCTGGTCCCAAGCGGATTTTATTTCTCTTAATAGTTCAATCACATCGTCGATGGGTTCCGGTTTATTTTCCAAATTCGCGCTACTCACCTGACGAATCATAAAGTCATAGATGGCGTCTAAGTTATCAGCGATATCGCCGCCATCATCCATTGATAGACATGCACGTAGATTAATAATGATATCTAACGCTTTACCTAACCGCTCACCTTTGACGGATAAGTCGCCTTGTGCCATGGCAGCTTTGCCTTGAATTAAGCGCTCAATCGCGCCGGCCATCAGCATTTGGATAACCTTATGAGGCGACGCAGCGCTTAATTGACTGTCAACCGAGACCTTCTTGTAGGCCTGTAGTGAGCCTCTCATAGTCTTCCTCACTTATTGAAATTTCTTATACAGCTGCACAGACTGCTTCCCCTTGCGCTGCTGTAACAAGCGCTTGGCAGCATCGGCTTTCTGCCCCTCGAGTGCATCAATGAGCGTTTCTGTTCTTGTTAACGCCTGAGACCATTGCTGTTGATTCGGCGCTTGCGGCGACGCTGCAATCTGGTCAAGTAACGCCTGTCTGTCATGCAATTGCTGAGCCAGCTTTTCTGAATCAATGTCACTCATGTTCAATTGCTGCGCAATAGTCTCATCAATCTGTTCGAGTGCGTCGAGCCATTCGGATACCTGGGTCATTATCAACCCGGCATAATGTTTTGCATAGCTTGTAACTGTGAACGCATTTGCGAGGTGGCTTCTTCCATCGCAGAAAAGCGCTGCATGGTCCGCGACTCTAAGTTTTCCATGCGGCGGTCTAGTTCTCGCTGGTCATCACGAAGGCGAAGTTTTTGCTCTGACAATGTGCTTTCACGATTACTGATCGCGCCTCCCGCGCCGGTAAAGCCGCCAACCACCTGTTCAAGCTGACGCGCAAAACCATCATTGCCACCAAAAAAACCTTCCAGTGCGTTAAAGTTTTGACGCAGTTGTCGGTCAAGTACCTTGTTGTCAACTTCTAGACGACCGTCCATGGTGGTAGTGACGCCAAGCTCACTCAGGGTTTTCATTCCCTCAGGCGCTTGCTCAATCGGTGACGAGAAAAGGTTACGCAATCGACTGGTTGCCGTTCGAATGACACTTTCCCCCACCAAAGGGCCGCCTTGCTGGCTCTCGGGGTCATACTGACTGACCGCTTGCGAGACACGGAAAAACGCATTGTAATTATCCACGAACGACGTAATGGTCGAACGCACTGACTCTCGGTCATGCTCAACGGCGAGTGACAGCGGCTTATCACTGGTTTGCGCCACTTCCAGAGATACGCCTTCGATGGCATTATCAAAGGTGTTGGTCGCACTCGAGACTGACGCGATACCATCAATCAGTATCTTGGCATCTTGTGCGGCTTGCATTTGTGCCATGCCATTATTGGCTTGTCCGGCTTTGAAGCCTAACTGATGAAGCGCACTGCCCACTTGCGCATCAACACTGACTTCCATCTGATTGTCCGCCCCCGTTTTATTGCCATTCAACACCATGCGTGCACCGCTATCATCCTGGATCAGCGACGCTTGCACACCAGGGTTTTTCGGATCGCTATTAATCGCCCGCACAACGTCAGCCAAGCTGTCTTTGCCTTGGGGAACATCAATCACACTGGTGCGATTACCCATGGTGATAGTGAGCTTGCCACTACCTAAAGACGCCTCAGCATCAACGCCTGGTGACACAAGCTTGTGTGCACCCGCGAGTTGCTGAACATCGATTTGATAACGACCGGGAATGGCATCTGGCGTCGCGCTGGCGCCAAGTGCGTCTGGATTGCTAACGGATGTGGTTCTCGCCGCAAAACCTTCATTGCGACGAAAATCGTACATTTGGGTTTTGAGTTTATCGAGAGATTCTTTTAAACGGCCAAACGCACTGATGTCGGTTTCAACCTCATTAGTGCGTTTGACAATGCGCTCTTGCTTGGGTGCACGTTCAGCATCCACGATTTTAGTGACCATGGCATTAATATCCATGCCACCGCCCATGCCTGCTGCCTTAACACTCATAACGACTCTCTCACCTCGTTATACCTTTTCTGTGACAAGCCCTCGCGCGTGTTGCGACAATTGCTTAGCAAGCTCTAACATTTCCTGCTCTGGGATCTGACGGATGATGTCACCACTGTTCATTTCATAAACGGTGATCACACTGCGTCCTGTGTCTTCATCCAAACGAAATGCGAGCCCTTTGTTAAAGTCGGACATAAACTCATCGAGCCGCTCTACCAACTTCTCCAGTTGTTGTCGTTGTAGTTGGCGATTTTCCTCAATGCGCTGTGACTGCTCTACACGGCGTTGTTGCATTGATTCTCTCACCTCACGACGATCTGCCTGCTGATGCTGGCTGACCGGATCTGGGCGTACTTTTCCAACTCTTACATCTCTAGCAACCTTTGTGCCATCAGAGTGTGCTGAGTGCGGCAGGGATGAATTTGTAACGGATGAAATGTCCATCGCTATTCACCTCCCAAAACGTAGCGGCGGCGATTAAGCCGCCACTCGTGAATGGTTTAACCGAGCAAGCTCAGTGCGGCTTGTGGTGCCTGCTTGGCTTGCGCCAAAATAGAGGTACCAGATTGCTGCAAGATTTGTGACTTGGTCAAGTTGGTTGTTTCTTTGGCAAAATCAACATCACGGATCTGGCTGTTAGAGGCCGAGACGTTTTCATTAACGTTATCCAAGTTGGCAATGGTGTGACTCAAGCGGTTTTGCTTCGCACCCAATTCTGCACGGTGAGAGTCGATAAACTGCATCGCGTTATCAATCATACCCACGGCTTTTTGCGCACCACCCATAGACGAAACATCAACATCTTTAATGGTTTCATCCACTTTGGTACCCATGGATAGCGATGCTGCCAACGCACCCGTGAAGGTAGCATCAGTGCCAGCACCGGTCACGATTTGCAGCTCGCCATCTTCCGTCACAGACGCGCTCAATTTGTCATCCGCTTGACCATTGATGTAAGTCGCGATCTCTTCGATATCATCGCCACCTTTGGCCGCCACGTTGATAGACGTAGACGTGCCGTCAGCGTTAGTGATATTGATTGCCATGGTGGCACCGGCAGCCGCCGTCCAACCTGCTGATTTGGCGTTAGTCGCCGTAAAGCTTGCCCCACCCATTTCACTGTGGTCTGCACGGATGTTTTTAAACTCCATCATCACCGCTTCACCGGCATCTGCCCCCACTTGGAAAGAGCGGGTACCGAAAGTACCGTTGAGCAGTTTCGCCCCACCGAACGAGGTGGTTTCTGCAATACGGTTCAGTTCGTCTTTCAGCGCGACAACCTCTTCTTGAATTGCGCTACGTTCAGAGTCACCGTTTGCACCGTTAGCGGATTGCAGTGACAAGTCACGCATACGTTGCAAGATGTTGCTTGATTCTTCCATCGCACCTTCAGCGGTTTGCGCCATTGAGATGCCGTCGTTCGCATTTCGAACAGCCACGCCCAAGCCACTGCTTTGCGCCATCAAACGGTTAGAAATCTGAAGGCCTGCCGCGTCGTCTTTAGCACTGTTAATGCGAGAACCGGATGACAAACGCTCCATCGAGTTGTTCAGCGCATCGGTTGAATTATTCAAATAACGCTGAGACGTCATCGCAGGGACGTTAGTGTTAACAGTAATAGCCATAACTATTCTCCTTTGGTTCTAGGTCCGGCTTCGCCCAGCTGACCAGGGAAAACCAGTATCAAAATTGTTCACAACCCATTTAGCGGCGCACGTAGAGAAAGCTTTAGCTTTTTTATCGGTGCTTGGCGGTGCATTTACACCACTGCCGTAAGGCGTTATGAAGGTTAACGCCCAAAGGAGAAATATCTTTAGGAAGATTTTTGGAAAAATAGCATAAAAAAAAGCGGCAACCGATTGCCGCTTTTAGTGTGCTGATATGCAGGTATTATTGTAGGAGGTTTAGTGCCGCTTGCGGCATCTGTTTCGCTTGCGCCAACATCGAAGTGCCCGCCTGTTGCAGGATTTGCCCCTTGGTCATTGCCGTGGTTTCTCGGGCAAAGTCGGTATCACGGATCCGGCTGTTAGACGCAGACACGTTCTCCTGGATATTCGACAAGTTACTGATGGTGTGACTGAGTCGGTTTTGCTTAGCACCCAAGTCCGCCCGTTGGCTATCGATATAACGCATTGCAGAGTCAATGACCCCAACGGCCATTTGCGCGCCACCCACATCCGACACATCAAGGTCGGCGGCGGTGACCAAATCACCATTGCCAGACACCATCCCCAAAGAGGTCGCCAACCCGCCACCAAAGTTCACCGCACCTTCAACTTTGTGCTCTTCGATAAAGATTTGAAGTTGACCCTCTTCATCTACCGAGGCGGTTAACATTTCATCAGACTGACCATTGATGTAACTAGCCAGCTCTTCAACATCATCGCCCGCTTTTGCATTAATACTCAAACTAATGTTTTCACCATCTTTGGTGGTGAACTGCAGTTGTAATGTCGAGGCTGCGCCATCCACTTCCCACCCAGCTGATTTGGGTTGACCGCCAACAAATTCTACGCCACCCATGCGGAAATCATCAGCGCGAATACTCGATAGTCCCATGATGATCGCCTCACCGGCATCCGCACCAATTTGGAACGAGGCCTCACCAAACGAGCCATTAAGCAATCGACGGCCACCAAACGCCGTGGTTTCAGCAATCCGATTAAGCTCATCTTTCAGTGCTTCCACCTCTTCTTGAATCGCCACGCGCTCAGATTTACCATTGGCACCGTTTGCAGACTGGAGGGAAAGATCCCGCATACGCTGCAAAATATTGGTCGATTCCTGCATGGCCCCTTCGGCGGTCTGCGCAATAGAAATACCATCATTGGCGTTTCGCATTGCCACATCAAGGCCACGTGTTTGGGCAACCAAACGGTTAGAGATCTGCAAACCCGCCGCGTCGTCTTTAGCGCTGTTAATTCGGCTACCTGACGACAGACGTTCCATTGAATTATTCAACTCATCGGTCGCTTTATTCAGGTAACGCTGCGCAGTCATCGCAGACACGTTGGTGTTAACGGTTACACCCATTTTGCTCTCCTTTGACTTTCGCTTGCTTTGCGAAACAGCCTACCCGCGACGTGTTGCACTGTGTTTGGCGGTGCTGCGGGAACAGCTTGTTAATCAGTTTCAAAATCAGCCGGTCAAAAACTGGCCGCTTGAACAAACAAATACAATATGTGTGCCAACTTTTATAAACCACTTATAATCAATCACTTAAATGAAATATTCGTACTCACAGCCAAGATTTACTCGAAAAATTCTGCCGTTTTTCTGTGCTTAGCGGCAAGGTACGGCAATGCCTCGCCTAGCTTTTTGCCGTCTGTATGAAAGTTAGCCTGCAAGTTAGCGGCCAACTTCTTTCAACAGCCGGACGCAAGGCATATTTTTTGCTAAATTATTGGTTTATCGATGCTCGCCAGCCTCACGCTGTGATGGACGAGACTTTCACGGATAACAGGACGATGTAACCGATGACGCAAGACAATGACGGCCACACCAATATGACGCTGGATGACGCCTTTCAGCTCGGGATTCGTCTTTACCAAGAAGGGAAGAAACCCGATGCGCGGCAAGTATTCGAGCAAATACTGAGCCATGCCCCCGATACGGTTCAAGTGCGGCAAGTGCTGGCCGTACTGGATGCGGAAGTGGGGCAATACGTGCAAGCAATGGCTCACCTTGACCACGCGCTTGAGCATGCCCCTGACGATCTGTCTTTGTTGTTCGATAAGGCACAGTTATTGACGCAACAAGGGCATAACCACGCGGCCATGGAAATCGTTGAAGCACTGTTTGCCGCCGCCCCCACCAACCAAGACATCCTTAATTTGCGTGAGCAGTTGACGGCCAAACTCGGCCTACAAGGAGAAAATCGTCGAACGCATGCTTTGCGTGACGAGCTCCACCAGCTGAAGAACCAAGGGCTGGCGGATGAAATTAACAAAACCTTGTCAGTGGCAGCTGATTTGGTCGCTGATGGACACAGTGACCAAGCCGAACAGCTTTATCAAACCATACTCACCCTGGAGCCTGATTATCCACCTGCGCTAATGGCATTGGCACAGCAAGCACTGGAGCAGAAAGCGTTCGGCAAAGCACAACAATTGCTACTACGCGGCAGTGACAAAGCACAGGCTCATCCAATTTGGCAACTGTTACTCATCCGTGCAGAAGCCGGGCTGGGTGAGTATGCTAGCGCGCGCCAGCGCTGCTTAACGACCTATAAGCAGACACAAGACACGGCATTTATGCGTCAACTCCTGGTGGTTTATCTCAATGAAGCAAACTGGTTAGAAGCAAGCAAACTGGCCAAACAATGTTTGCGTGATGAGCCTGAGCGCGGTGAGTTACATTATGCTTATGCCCGTGCCACCTTCGAACTGCTCAAGCAGCACCATCAATTTACCCAAGATAAATTAACCGATTGCTACCAGATCCACGAGAAGGCGCTCAATCATGTCAAGGATAAGCAAGCCAATACACTACAAGCACAATTGGGCGAGCTTGATTGGTATATGGGCGATATTGACCAAGCTCAGCAGCGCCTCGAGACCCTGCTAGCTTCTCAGCCTGACGATCACGCACTGCGATTCAATCTGGCGTTTGTCTATCGCACGCAAATGGCATGGGAGAAATTCTATCAAGCCAATGAGGCGGGGATTGAGTGCGGTCGCCGCCTCAAATATCACGGCAACTTACCTTGTTGGGACTTGTTTCGGCCTGAGACGGATGCCGTGCTTATCATGCCCGAGCAAGGGGTCGGCGATGAACTGGCTTATTTACATAACGTCGCCATGGTGGTTGAGCGCGCCCGTCAAGTCTATGTCGGCTGTGATCCTCGCTTGGAGCCGGTGTTGCGTCAGGCTTTTCCCAGCACGGAGRTTGTGCCCATTTCTCGTACTGACGGAAAAGATATTTTTGTGCCAGAACATGTCCTGGCCGATATTGATAGCTGGATTGCCGGAGGGTCGTTAGCGGGCCTGTGCTACCACCACTTTGGGCGTCACCTCTATCAACAAACCTATATCGTTCCGGATGTCGCCGCCGATGCGCCTTGGATCGCTCCGTTAGCCGAGCTACATCAACACGGGCCTGTGTTTGGTGTGTGTTGGCGAAGTGGCCTCGCCGCCGCCACGCGTAACATTCACTATTTGGTGGCAGATGAATTAGCAGGCTGGATAAAAGCCGTTCGCCAGCTTTGTCCTAACGCCCAGTTTGTCAATTTACAATACGGTGAGTGTGAAAAAGAGCTGAGTAAAATCAAAAAACAAACGGGCGTTGAGATCGTATCACTGCCGGGATTAGATCTTAAAAATGATTTTATGGGGACCGCGCATGCGATCAAACAGCTCTCGGGGGTATTTACCGCGGGGACAGCGGTGCATCGGCTGACGGTTGCCGTCGGCACACCTTGCTATGTGTTTTTTGCCGGCCATAAAGAGAGCGATATACAAACGCCAGAGTCGATGCCGGGCTACGCAGAGTATGCGTTTAGTTACCCGCCTATGCTCAAAGACAAGCAACCTCTGCTTGATGCCATGGCACGCCGTATAGTGAGTGATCTCTGCCCCTAAAGGGCGAGCCCGCAAGCCTAACCGGAGACAAAACGGGGCCGCTGATGCGACCCCGTTTTCTTCTTATCCTCGGCACCTTGTGACAATCAAACGCTGACACTTTGGATTAGATATAATTAAACAGGGAGAGATCTTTAGTTTTGGCAAAGGCCTGCTGAGAGGCTTGCAGCGCGAGCATGTCCTCGTTCATATCGATGGCCGCTTGGGTATAGTCCAAGTCTTCCATGGTGCCCAGTGAGCGATTGAGGACCAACTTGAAGTCTTTGTGCATACTTTCTTGTCGATCGAGTGTGGTCAACCGTGTGCCGACCTCTGAGCGTGCCTTGTTCAAGTGCTTGAAGGCCGCCGCAAACTGTTCAGTCACTTGGTGGAGTTCTGCCGTAGCAGACGCATCATCAATATCGGCATATGATAGCGCGGCACCATTTTTAAACGAATCGAAAATATTGAAGCTGTCTTGTCTTTCTAAATTGATGGTATCACCTGGCTTCATCTCACCTTCGAAGGTCATTTTCAACGTGTTCCATTCAACGCCGTTTTGCGGGTCATACAGCCCAGCACTGACTTCAGTGCCATCTTGCATCAACGAGTAGGTGGTATCGCCATTGGCATTAACATCAAAGGAAACCGAATAGTTAGAGGTATCCGCATCATTGGTATTTTCCGCTTTCGCCATCAGCAATAAAGAGCCATCTTCGAGATCATATTCGGGCTGATAGTCACCAAAGGGATTATCAATTTCCATAAACAGTTTATCGCCTGGATCAGACGTCGGCACTTCCACCGCAGGGGCCACTTGGGCGGTACGAAAGTAACTATCTCCCGCATAACGCACATTGCCTTGACTATCACGATAAAACGGCTGTGTACTGGTCTGGGTACCGGAAAACAGAAAGTTACCTGACTCATCCTTGGTGTTTACCAAGTCCATAAAATTATCAAACATCCCTTGCAAGTCTTGCCGGTGCGCGGTGCGATCTTCCACCGATAATGAGCCGTTGATCATCGCCATCACTTTGCGTTTGGCGCCGTCCATGATTTGCTCGGACTCATCAATCGCGATTTCTTCGCGGGTTTGCCGGTTTCGCGCTAACGTAATCGAGTCRACAAATTGGTCGATTTGCTCATCTTGTTGACGAAAGTTTTGAATGTAGATCGACGACACCGGATCATCACCGGATGTAATAACACGTTTCCCCGTCGCCATCTGCTCTTGGTTATCCTGTACCTTCACATTCTGGCGCATAATGTCGTTAGAGACAGACTGGTAATTGTGAAAGCTGGCAATACGACTAATCATACTGTCCTACCTTATCGCGTTGCATTGAGCAGAGAATCAAAGGTTTCATTGGCGGCGGTCATGATCCGTGACGCGGCCATATACGCGCGCTGAAACTTCATCATGTTGGACGCTTCTTCATCCAGGTTCACCCCAGACACTTCCGCCACGCGACTTTCTGCGGCATCGTGTTCAACCATGCTCACATCTTGTAGACGCTTAAAGGAGGCTTTTTGTACCCCAAGATCGGTGCTTAGCCCCTCATAAACATCGAGCACGGTCGAACGACCGTTGTCCATCAGCTTTTCCGTTTGCAGCTCTTGCATGCGGATCAGGTTACTGTTGTCACCATCCGCCGGGTTCAAGCTGACCGCCAAGACATCATCGGGGGCCGCTTTATCGTTGACCTCAATGATGGTGCCGTTGACATCAACGGGTCCACCTGGCGGATAGGTCTGTGGCGCGACCAAGACTTGCCCCTTAGGATCGGTCACCGCAAATTGACTGCCATCGGGGGAGAGCCGAACTTGAAACTCTTTTTGTCCACCGGCTTGTAAAATTCGTACATCACCGTCGCCGTTACTCACCGAGCTTGCACTGACATAGCTTTGTGCCGCGATATCCGCCGGATCATCCATGGTCACACGCATTTGCCCTGCCGCTGAGCGGGCGGGCCGAATTAAAACGCGCTCGTTAGCCGCCAACCCGGCATCCACTTGCACGCGCATCCCGTCGACATTAAAACTTGGCGGCGTGCCGCTAGGGGTCACCGTCGATTGTTTTCCATCTGGTGAGGTGAGGGAATATTGGGTGCCATCAAACTTGAGTTGATAATCACCCCGTTTGAGCTGCTGAAGATCATCGATATACACTTTCAAGTCTGCCGTGGAATTGCTGCTTTTTATCGCGCGCGCACTCGCAATACGGTCACTGTTATAGTCAGTGAAAATGTTCTTGCCGACCTCACCGTTAAGATCGAACCCTTGCCCCTGTAAGTCATTGAGCGACTCAGAAAAGCCAATGGCCATCCGACCTAATTCGTCTCGCGCTTGTCCCAAGGTATCATCCCGATATTCAAACAATGCCCCGAGTTTGCCGCGGATGTCTTGGTTGGAAATGGGTTTAACACTCTTACCTTCAACGAGAGCCAAGCGACGCTCTTTGTGATCCGGCTCACCTGGTAAGGTCGCCAACTCACTGCTATTCATCCCTGATACCAGCATATGGCCACTGCCGATAATCACGTTAAATAATCCGTCCTCACGCGCGTTCACACTCACCTGCGTATATTCAGAGAGCTCACGGATCAGCTTATCATRACGATCTAACAAGTCATTGGCTTCGCCGGGGGTTTTGAGCATTGCCTTGTGCACGTCCACCAGTTCTTGGCCAATGTCATTCATCCGCTTAACGGTCGCGTCTATTTGAGAAGAGGTATCAATTGACTGCTGCTGCAACACACCATAAACATCGTTCATGCCAGCGGCGACCATACGCGCTTTTTCGAGCACGACTTTACGAGCGCCCATGTCACTGGGGCTATCGGCCAGCCCTTTAACCGCGCCATAGAATTCGTTCATGTTCTCGGGGATTTTTTTGGCCGAGTGCGCCATCATATCGTCGAGTCGACCGAGTTGATCATTGCGTGCGGCGGCGTGAGACAAATTCGAGGTCGCCACATTCAGTTCATTGACCGCAAACTTATCATAGTTACGGCGTACCGCTGCAGCATGAACACCAGTACCGTAATTATTGCCGCCCCAAAAGTGGACATCATTGGTTTTTTGCTCAACCGACTGACGACTATATCCCTCCGTATTCACGTTAGAGATATTGTGACCTGTTGTATTCAGCTGTCGCTGCGCAGTCAGTACGCCTTGCGACCCAAGGGAAAGCAGGTCCAAGCCCATTGTGCCTCCAAATAACCCGGCAATTAAAACGAGATACTAGGAAACTAGCAAAAATTGAGCCAAGGAGAGATTAAAAATAAAAATCATTGATAAACATGATGTTAAGAGAATAGTAAACCGCATCAAAGAGAGCAAAAACCAGAACGGCAAGCCCTTGCCTGCCACTCTTCTAGTCCATCATGTCGCGGACTTGGTCGAGTACACGAATGACCTTATCCGCGTATTCCGGATCGGTCGCATACCCGGCTTGATGAAGCTCGCGAATAAACCGTTCAGGTTGCGCAGATTGTGATAAAGCTTGCTCATAGCGTGGATTATCACGCACAAATGAGACGAAATCGTCAAAACTCTCTTGATAAGACGGGTACGAACGAAAGCTTGCCGTTTCTTTAACCGGGATCCCGTCATACACTTCCAGGGTTTGTGTGGCGACTTTATCGCCCCCCCAACCTTGATCCGCCTTTATATTAAACAGGTTATGACTGTTATCGCGGGCATTGGCGATCACCTTCTTTCCCCAACCGGTTTCTAGTGCCGCTTGAGCAAGAATAATCGCCGGATCAGTGCCCAGCGCACGCGCCGCGCGACGTGCATGCGGCGCCAGCGTATTCACAAAGGAATCTGGAGAATCAAAGCCTTCTGACCGTTGGGACGCGGGGAGACGGGTGGCTGGCGGCGCGATAGACTGGCTATCGAGCGCCGCAATCGCCTGTTCTGCCGCCTCTCGACTACGATTTTGATCCAATGGCAAAGTTTGCGCCGACGCGCGAGCCGCTTCATTCATATCTGGCYGGCTGTCGCCCAGCGCTTTGCCTAATTGTTCAACAATCATATCCGCGAGCCCCAGTGAGCCTTCTCGACTGAGTTCACTGGCCATCTGTTCATCAGCCATCTTCTCATAAAACTTCGAGGTACGATCATCAATCAAGTCAGACTCAAATGCCTCATTGGCATCACGCATCGACTTGAACAGCATCTGGGTAAATAAGGACTCGAACTGCTCCGCCGCTGAACGCAACGCCGCTTTTTCATCCCCTTCTTCCCCTTTCACGGCTTGGCGACGTAATGAATCGAGCTGGCTTATATCGTGTACAAATTGACTATCAACCGGAGATTTCATGCGTTGCCCTATATCACTATCAATTGGCCATCGATGGCCCCGGCCTGTTTCAGCGCTTGCAGAATCGCCATGAGATCCGAGGGTGCCGCGCCAACCCCATTCACGGCACGTACGAGGTCGTCTAGGGTCACGCCAGGTTTAAAGTGGAACATCCGCCCTTCTTCTTCCTCAACATCGATCTCGGTATCAGGCGTGACCACAGCTTCACCGCCTCCTAGTGGATTAGGTTGATCAACGTTGAAGTCTTCTTGAATGGAGACCGTCATCCCCCCATGAGTAATGGCGGCTGGGCGAAGGCGAACATTTTGCCCAACCACAATGGTGCCGGTACGAGAGTTAACGATTATTTTCGCTGCCGCATCCMCCGGCTGAAACTCAATATTTTCCACGGTGGATAAGAAAGCCACGCGCTGGCTCACATCGCGTGGCGCTCGGACTCTCACTGAGGTCGCGTCCATGGCCGATGCGGTAGACGGACCAAGAAAGCGATTAACCGCATCCGCCATACGCTGTGCGGTGGTAAAGTCGGATTGGAACAGGTTAAAGGTCAGGTAATCACCACGACCAAAGGGATTAGGGACTTCCCGCTCAACGGACGCGCCATTGGTAATACGGCCAACGGTTGGGGTGTTGCCCACCAGCTCAGAGCCATCGGCCCCGGTAGCGCTAAAACCACCGACAATCAAGTTTCCTTGTGCGGTGGCATAGACCTTATCATCCAAACCTTTGAGAAAAGTTTGTAGCAAGGTGCCGCCACGTAAGCTCTCTGCCGACCCAATCGACGACACAGTAACGTCAAGTTTTTGACCTTGTTTGGCAAACGCGGGCAAGTCAGCGGTGACGGCGACGGCGGCAATGTTGGCCGATTGAGGATTGATATCTGGCGGCAATTGGATGCCAAAGTTTTCCAGCATCGACTTAAAGCTTTGATCAGTATAGGGCGTGCTCTCGCCGGTACCCGGTAACCCCACCACCAAGCCATAACCCGTTAGGGTGTTACTGCGTACCCCAGCCACCTCCGCCACATCTTTGATGCGCGCGGCCAGGCTGGGCATCGCCACCGTCAGCAGGACTATCAATAACAACCACTTTTTCACGTCAACTCTCCGGCACATTGTAGGGCTACAAGGTGACATTAAAGAATCGTGCCAACCAACCTTGCTCTTGGGTATCTTGTCGCTCACCGGTGCCTGAATACTGAATTCTGGCGTTGGAAATACGGGTCGATGCAATGGTGTTGTCAGTGCCGATATCGGCCGGACGAATGGTACCGCTGAGACGGATGTACTCATCCCCGGAGTTCAACGTAAGCCACTTTTCACCGCGCACCATCAGGTTACCGTTCGCCAACACATCCACTACCTGCACAGAGATAGAGCCTTGAAGGCTGTTACTTTGATCCGCTGAGGTAGAGCCAGTTACCGAATTGTCATTACTGACTTCGTACGACAAGGTTCGATCGCCAATGGTGATCTCTTCACCACCAAGCGAGAGGGGATCCATGGTCAGATCATTGGATTTGGCTAAGTCAGAACTGGCGCTTTTTTGTGCTTGGGTATTTTCTTCCAGCATCACGGTCACAATGTCGCCTAGCCCGCGAGGCTTGGAACCATCATAGAGATCACGCTGTTCACTTTCATTAAACAAAGAGCCCGTTGCCGTGGCATAGTGCTCAGGAGGTTGTTGTGGGCGAATCGGCGACCAAGCTGGATCGCCCGCTTTGGGATCGTCACGTTGGCGCAACATGCCAATTAAGCCTTCGCTCTCTGGTGTGGTGTCCCCTTCTACCGCGTCGGTGGTGGAGGTCGCTTGGTCAAGATCACTGCCTGTATCTTGTTGCCCCGGCAATGAACAGCCACCCAGCCCCAACAAGGTGGCAAGGAAAAAGCCTGGGATTAATATACGTTGCACCGACATCATTGCCTCCTAAACCTTACTTAAAGCTGCTGATTGACGTAGCTGAGCATCTGGTCAACCGACGAGATCACTTTGGAGTTCATTTCGTAGACACGCTGAGCCTCAATCATGTTCACCAGCTCTTCAGTCACATTGACGTTAGAGGTTTCCAGCATCGATTGCTTGACTTCACCAAAGCCATCAAGCCCGGGAACGCCTTCTTGTGGATCACCACTCGCGCCAGTGGGTAGGTAAATATTTTGGCCAATCGGTTCTAATCCCCCCGGGTTAATAAAGTCGGCCGTGGTAATTTGACCCAGTACTTGGTTCTCTTGCTGACCACGTAATCGCACAGACACTTCACCATCGGTTCCGACCGTCACTTGCACCGCATCGTCGGGAACGGTGATTTCAGGCTCCAAGGTGTAACCTGAACCTGACGTCACTATCGTGCCTTCATCATTCAAGGTAAATTGGCCGTTACGCTGATAGCCGATGTTGCCATCAGGGAGCAGTACTTGGAAAAAGCCGTCTCCCTCAATCATCATGTCGAGGGCATTGTCTGTGGTTTGCACATTACCATTGGTGTGGACACGCTGGGTGGCCACCACCTTTGAACCGGAACCCAGCATCAATCCACTTGGCAACTCAGTGTTCTGTGAGGATTGCCCACCTGGTTGGTTAATGTTCTGGTAGAAGAGATCTTCAAACACCGCGCGTGATTTTTTAAACCCGACAGTGGATGCGTTGGCGAGGTTATTCGAAATCGTCGAGATATTGGTCTGCTGCGCATCAAGTCCGGTTTTACTGACCCATAATGCTGGATGCATAATTACTTCCTCTTAATAAACCTTAGCCAAGCCGTAATAGTGATGCTGACGACTCGTCCATTTTTTCCGCGGTTTTCATTAACTTCACTTGCATTTCAAAATGACGTTGCAAGTCGATTAACTTAGTCATCTCACCCACAGCGTTGACGTTACTGCCTTCTAACGCCCCTGTTTGCMACGTGACACCAGCATCGGCTGGAAACACAGTGCCGGCCTCTTTGGGTTTGAACACGCCGTCTTTGTCTTTAAAGAGATCTTGATTATCTGGGCGAACCAGTTTGATTCTATCCACCACTTCCATCGCATCAGGTGGCGCACCTTGGGGGAGTACAGAAACACCGCCGTCTTTGCCCACTTCAATTTTTGCTGCAGGGAGGGGAATAAATATCGGGCCCCCATTCTCTCCGAGAATGAGGTTACCATTACTGTTTTGGAGTAGGCCGGTTTGATCCACTTTGAGATGGCCCGCACGGGTGTAGCCTTCTTGCCCTTGGCTGTCTAGCACTGACATCCAGCCTTCACCTTGCACCGCCACATCCAGATTACGACCTGTAGTAATGGTTGAGCCTTGCTCGAAGCTGTATCCAGGTCGCTCAGTCATGTTGAATACTCGACTGGGTAGCCCCTCGCCATAAGCTTGCATGGCGCGAGACTGTTCAAGGTCAGCCCGGAAACCGGTGGTGCTGACATTGGCCAAGTTATTAGAGCGCAATTGCATAGCCTGCATGTCTTGCTTTGCGCCACTCATGGCAAGGTATAACGAGCGATCCATAATTGGTTGCCTCCACAATCGTTCTACACAGAAGAAAGCAAAGAGCGTGCCAGTAATTTTATACCTTTAAGATCAATCTATTACTAGTATTTTTGCCGCCAGAAAGGGGGAAGAGGAGAGAGGAAATGGAAAAGCCTTGCCGCCCTATCAGTGGGCGGCAAGGTTAATGTCACTAACGGATTTGTAGAATATTTTGTTGCATCTGGTTGCTCACTTCCAAGGCGCGTGAGTTAGCCTGGAAGTTTCGCTGCGCGGTAATCAAGTCAACCAACTCTTGGGTCATATCGATATTGGACTGCTCGATCGTCCCGCTTTTTACCTGACCAAAGGCGCCTTGCATCGCTTCACCAAAAACGGGATCACCCGAATCTTGAGTCACATCCCATTGGGTGTTGCCTGTTTGGGATAAGCCTTGCTGGTTGGCGACGCGCACCATCGCAACCCGCCCCAACGCGACATTTTCACCGTTACTATAGGTCGCCATAATGGTGCCTTTAGAATCAATATCGACCTTGGTGAGATACCCCGTGGTTGCACCATCATCAGTAAATTTACGCATCTCAAACGGCGAGGCATACTGAGTCGGATTATCGAAGTTGAGCGTGAGCTGCTGGTCACCGTTAGCCCCGTTCATTTCTAGCCCTGCACCCGCTGGTCCCAAGGCATCGGTCACGATCGGGTTACCGCCATTGATGCTGTTCACCGAGCCATCGGAGTTAAAGTCGATAGTGTGGCCAACCTGTCCAGAGGCACTAGTAACATTACCGCCTTGGATATTCACCGGCTTCTCACCTTCAGGATCTGTCATGGTGTAGTACACCGACCAACTGTTCGGATTCGCCGGATCGTTACCTTTTACATAATACGTCGATAATTTGTACGGCTGACCCAGTGAGTCATAGACCGTCGCCGACGTTTGCTTGTTATAGGTTTCTGGATCTTTAAAGTTAAACTGTGCGGGATCTTTCTCTGCGCCGCCGGCCGGTAAGTTCAAGCCAATATCGACATTTTCTGATGCACGAGGCTGGCCAAACTGATCGGGCACATTGAGCGACTGCGGCTCATAAGACGACACCTGCTGGGTTTCAGGGTCGACATTATAACCGAGCAAATACTGGCCCTCAGAGTTGATAATGTCGTTATTTTTATCAAGATGGAAGGCACCGTTGCGCGTTAGGTGGTAATCGTTATTTTGCAGCTTGTCATTTGACACGCCGAAAAAGCCGTTACCGCTAATCCGCAAATCAAGTGGGTTGTTGGTGTAGATACTTGAGCCTTCGTGGAACTGCTGTGCCACGGTCGACGTTTGTACACCGGTCCCGTTAGTGGTCTTCGAGTTTGAGAAGATGGACGTTGAGTAGACATCACCAAACTCAGCACGCGATTCCTTAAAGCCATACGTATTGGCATTCGAGATGTTGTTACTGGTGGTGTTCATGTCTTTCTGGGCCGCACCAAGGCCACTTAACGCAATATTAAAACCCATTGCTTTTCACTCCTAATAAATCGGTTAGCCTTTCGTCACACTTCCGACGTCGGCGTTACCGACCTCTAGCACTTCAGCCAGTTTCATCGGTGAGGAAAAGCCAGCAATATTCAACATCACATTGCCATCGCCATTCCCCAGCAAGACACTGTTTACATTGGCATAGGTCGACACATCAAACTCTTGGGTTTGGCCATCAACCATGCCACTTACTTTAATTTTATACGTGCCCTCCGGCATAGGATTGCCGTTATCGTCGAGCCCGTCCCATTCCACGCGGTGCTCACCCGGCGGTTTAGCGCCCATACTGAAGGTTCGTAATAGTTGCCCTTGCTCGTTTTCCACCCGAACACTGACATTATCCAGCGCTTGGGGCAGCTTCACCATTCCTGCAACACCACCCGTTTCACCTTTCACCCCGGTGGAGCCGGGGACGAGGACGTCACGTCCGACCAAAGATGACGCTTGCAATGCCTGGTTAGACGTCATCGACTCATTAAACGTATCAAATTGCTTATTCATTTTGCCGATGCCCTCAACCGTGGCAAACGACGCCATCTGTGAGATCATCTTGTCACTATCGGCAGGTTTAGACGGATCCTGCTGTGACAGCTGTTTGGTGAGCAATTTGAGAAAGTCTTCCTGCTCGAGTGCTTGCTTACCCGTGGTCGAGTCTTGCTTCTCTTGCAGTTTTTTCTCTTGCTGCGCCTTTAGCTGGTCAATGTAGGACAGTCCGTTCGTTGAACCTGTACCGTCGATTCCGGCCATTTTTGCCTCCTACATTACTGACCCATCTGAAGCGTACGCATCAGCATCTGTTTACTCGCATCGGCCACCTGCACATTGGTTTGATAGGCGCGCGATGCGGAAATCATGTTCGCCATCTCTTCCATCACATTGACGTTCGGCTTAAAGATATACCCTTCATCATTCGACATCGGATGGTTGGGGTTATATTCCGCACGTAATGGTTTCTGGCTTTCGACAATACCATCAATGTTGACTGGCACACTTTCACCCTGTTGCTTAAAGCGATTAAGCTCCGCAGAGAAAATCGGATGCCGGGATCGATACGTCTCTTCAGCAGAGCTGCTCACCGAATTGGCATTGGCCAGGTTACTTGATGTGGTGTTCAATCGTACTGATTCGGCACTCATCGCCGATCCCGACACGTTAAAAATATTAAACAAACTCATCGATTATTTCCCATTCAATGCCTTTTTCATATTCTTGAACTTAGAGCCAAGAAAATCCAGTGAGGCTTGGTATTCCAGTGCGTTCTGCATGAACAAGTTCTTTTCTAATTGCGCATCAACCGTGTTGCCATCGCCGGTATCTGGCTGTGTGGGGATACGGTACTTCTTTTCCCCCATCACTTGGCTAGAGGCAGCAATGTGCCGCTCATTGGTGCGGCTTAGGCCAATACTTGCCTCGGATGTTGCCGCTTTTAGGGCGCGTTGAAAGTCGATGTCTTGCGCCTTGTAACCTGGCGTGTTGGCATTAGCAATGTTGCTAGACAGGGTTTCTGCCCGCTTGCCTCGTACGCCAACTGTGTGCTGGTGCACACCAAGTGCATTGTCAAATGTGATCGCCATGGACAACCTCCGAGTTCTTACTGCATGGAATAAAGCAAACAGGGTGCCAAGTTTCTAGCAAGGCTTCTTTTTTATCTTAAACCCAGGTGGGACGTGGACTGAGAGCAGGGGCACTGATGAATGCAAAACGAGAGCGCGAGACTAGGAGGCAAAAAAGCGGCAAACATTGTGCCGCTTTTTGCCATCCTCTATTTAAGCTTATATATAATGCCAGGATTACACCGAATCATCTCGAACTTGTCAGTTAACCCCGTGAGTGACTCCGACGCGCCCAAGATCAAATAACCGCCGGGATTCAGTGCTCCCGCCATTTGATTCAACACTTTGGCTTTCATATCAGGTGAGAAGTAGATCAACACATTACGACAGAAAATGATGTCAAACTTACCTAAGAGGCTGTAGCTTTCCATCAAGTTTTGTGGGCGAAAAGTMACCATGCGCTTTACATTGTCTTTGATCCGCATTTTGCCGTCACCGACATCTTCAAAAAACGTACGACGACGCTCTGACGACAGCCCGCGTCCTAATGCCAGGTTGTCATAAATTCCCTGACGACAGGCTTCTAACATCGACGTAGAGATATCGGTGGCGGTGACGCTTACGCTACCCATCATGCCAGGCTTACGCTGCTGGGTTTCCGCGACTGTCATGGCAATCGAATACGGCTCTTGTCCTGACGAACTCGCCGAGGACCAGATTTTAATCGGCTTACGTGATTTAGCCAGCTCGGGTAACAAGCGATGTGCCAGCACCTCATACGGATAGGTGTCACGAAACCACAATGTTTCGTTGGTGGTCATCGCATCAATGGCTGCAACCGCGAGTTCACGATTACGCCCCGTAATCACCGACTTTATCAATTCTGACAGCGACTCCACGCCAAATTTATTCACCAGCGGGCTCAAGCGGCTTCGTACCAGATACTGCTTGCTGTCTCCCAGTACGATCCCACACTTGGCTTCGAGATGTTTGCAAAAGTCTCGATATTCTTGGTCACTGATTGCTACATTTGTCATTAATTAACTCAATCGCTTTGGTTACGTTACGACTTGACCGACTCGAGTACGGCAGAGCCCAGTTCATCTGGGTCGAACTTAGCAATAAACGAGTTAGCCCCTACACGCTCAACCATGGCCTCATTAAACACCCCACTCAATGATGAGTGCAATACTACATGAAGATCTTTAAGACTCGAATCTTTTCTAATCTCAGTTGTGAGGGTATAGCCATCCATTTCAGGCATTTCGATATCGGAGATCACCAAAGCAAGTTGACTGTAGATGTTCTCCTCGGCGGCCATTTCTTTCAGTTTATCGAGAGCTTCTTTACCATCTTGTACCAAGATAACGTCATAACCGACGCTTTCAACCGCGCGCTTCACCTGCCGGCGTGCAACGCTGGAATCATCGGCCACTAGCACTTGACTCGGAGCACTTTCTTCCCGTTCCTCTCGTTTCGAGAGCACTTCCTCACTCACATCTTCGTTCACAGGTGCGATTTCATTGAGAATTTTTTCAACATCGAGCACTTCCACCAACTCGTTATCAATTTCAGTGACCGCCGTGAGATAGTGAGATCGCCCTGTCCCTTGAGGAGGAGGGAGAATTTTTTCCCAGTTCATATTAACGATACGCTCGACCGAGCCGACAAGGAAGCCCTGCATCGAACGGTTAAATTCGGCAATGATCACAAAGCGATTTTCTGGGTCAGGAATAGGTGGCCCGCCAGTTGCAAGGCTCATGTCGATGACAGAAACGGTTTGGCCGCGGATGTGAGCCACGCCTTTCACCAAAGGATGCAAGTTTGCCATTGCGGTAAGTCGTGGGCATTGCAGCACCTCTTTGACTTTAAAAACATTAATGCCAAAGCGCTGTTTTCTCATCAGGCGGAAAGTCAACAGCTCTAACCGGTTTTGTCCTACCAGCTGCGTACGCTGGTTGACCGAATCAAGAACACCACCTGTCATAAGATAAACTCCATATTGCCCCGTTTTTTTTGTAGAGTAGCATGGTAATCATAGTGGGTAATCACATGACTCTCGAGAAAAGAAGGTATTTTTTTCTTAACGTCCGCTACTGCTGGATCGAACTATGTCCAAGATATCATGTTTATTTATCGCCGTTTGGCTTACAAGCTTTAGCGTAAGTATAGCTGCTGCGACAGTAAGTCAAATTGAAGCGGTGCAAGAAGCCGCGGAGGCGCATGTCGCCGATATTATTTCGCTGCCTAAAAATGGCGAACTCAACATCGCGGCGGGGAACCTTGATTCGCGCATGCGTCTCACCGATTGCCCAGTGCCACTCGACACCAAAGTGCCTGGCCGTCAACAGATTAATACCTCAGTGACCGTGATGGTGTCTTGCGATCGAGACAACTGGCAAGTGTATATTCCGGTTAAAATCGAGTTGATGACCCCCTCGGTTGTCGCAAAACGACCACTCAATCGTGGCATGACTATTGCTTCGAATGATGTAGCCGTTCAGATGGTAAATAGTCGGTTTCAACGCGGGCATACCTATACGCAACCCGCACGTTTAATTGGCTCTAAAGTCAAACGAACCGTGGGGATAGGTGAACCGATCAGCAGTAACGATGTCTGCGCCGTGTGTCGAAATGATGACGTATTGATCACTGCGCAAGGAAACGGACTGAACATTGTTGCAAAAGGCACGGCATTAAGTGATGGCGCTCTAGGTGAGCAAATAAAAGTGAAGAACAATAAATCTAACCGGATTGTCGATGCTACAATCTCAGCGGTCGGCGAAGTAACGGTTAATTTCTAACTTTTTACGTCACAATGCTAAAGTAATAGCAAGGTGTGCCGATATGCTGAGCAACGGACTCAAAAAGCGACTGACAGTAAGGCGATGTTATGGCGAGTATTGACCAACTACGTGGTAATCAGCAACCCCTGACCACAACTCGTAACACGAGTAATCAGACCCAAACACAAGAAACGCAAGGCGGCTCTGTGCGTGAACAGCAAGGGGTGAAAGCTCAAGACGACGCTGTTTCGCTCAGCCAGCAAAGCCAAGTGATCGATAAAATGAATCAGAAAATGGCATCTGAGCCCTATTTTGATAGCGCTAAAGTTGATCAGATCAAACAAGCGATATCAAACGGCTCTTATAAAGTGGATCCTGACAAGCTTGCCGCAAACATCATGCGTTTCGAGAACGATCTCAACGACAGCTAAGCTGATTGGAGTGGTTATGACCCCTACTGCGCCTTTAACAACCTTGGTTGAACAGCAACTCGAGCGAGTCCAAGCGCTACAAAGCGTGCTCGAGCAAGAAGCCGGTGTCATTGCCAGCCGAGCCTCAGAAGATATCGAAGCAATCGCCAAGCAAAAGCAATCACTTATCAACGAAATTCAACGAGATGACGCGCAAATTAGTCGTCACCCTGAGCGTGATTTGCTGAACCATGATCAGGCGTTAATTGAACACGTGAGTGCCATTCAGTCCATGCTCTCTGCCTGTAAACAACAAAATGAAACCAATGGTGTTGCGCTTCAGCGCGCCAGTTTAAGCATTCATCGCCTGCGCAATCTGTTCCAAGAAAGCGGTGGGAAGTCAGAACTGACCTATAACCAAGACGGTAACGCATCGGGGAGAAAAACCCTGGGCACTAACGTCAAAGCTTAACGTCCTCCCCACGCACCACCACGCCTAACGGCCAGACACGCCGAACCTAACGGATACCTGTGAGCTTTACTTGCCTTACCGCCGTGCTTCTATCTGCCTGTCTTTTGCCGACTCGGGTTTGTTCCCTAAGACAGTGTGATGCGCTATCACGCCACTATAGAGCTTGATTCAAGCACTAAAAAAGCGAGCATACCGCTCGCTCTCCGTCTAAAAGACTAGGTCGTTTTTTCACCCTGCCCGCTTGAGTGCCAAGATGTTGGCGTCATCCATCGCATTTAACCAAAGAAAGACGCCCTAACGCCTAGAAAATAATATTATTGTTACTCGGTACAGGCTGCGCTTCGCCATAGCGTTTCATTTTTTGCATTGTATCTAGGTTCAGTTCGAGTTCTGTGACGTAACTATCACCAACTTTGTAACTCGCCACCACTTCGGCGCCGCGAATAATGCCATCGACGGCGCCTTGCGTATTGTCACGACCTAAACTTTGATCGTTGACGCTCGAACGGCTGCTAACCCGCAAGCCATAAACTTGCTCGCTCAACTCTTTGTAGGCGTCCACTTTAGACGCGCGCATAGCACGGGTTTCTTTTTCTTCTTGGGTTGCGCCTTGTTGCGCACTGATCGATGCCATTCCCACCGCAGAAATGATATTTTCTTCTTTCATCTTGGTTAATGGCTGACAGGCTGACAGCATCAGCAAGATTGCGATGAAAAATCCGTGTTTCGTAAACATTTATCTACCTTACTCTTTCCTGTACTAAGGTTTTAGCACCACTGTCTCACGCTTCACGCGGTTTTGATCGTCGCGAATGATTACACCATCACGTTTGCGCACCTTGTACAAGCTATCAATATCTCGCCCAATACGATCGGCCGGCAAGAAGCCTTGCGCTGAGGCGACAACCACACGCGACTCCATACCGATGACACGTGCATTGACGAGCACCCCACCGCCTTGGCGCAGCATAGTTCCCGTCAATACATAATCGATTTGTTGTTCAGGGTTCAGCTCTTTCCAGTCACGGCTAATGGTGAAATCACCTTCTTCTGTGACCCGAATCGCGCCCGTTGACTTAAAATCTACCACCGTAAAACCACGGCTTTGCATCTGGTAAATCAACCCTTCAGTGACAGTATTCCCTAACCAGTTTGTTTCGCCCATATTTTGCAGGTCGACAAACGAGGTGACCGCTAAGGGTGTTCGCGCTGTCAAATACGCATTGGTGGCTAACAGCTCATCGGCCATGCTATTTAGAAAGTAATCAAGGGTGTGACGTGGCCGCTGCTTAAGGAAAAACTCACTGCCCGAATACGGCTCTTTACCGTTATAAATTGGCGTGTAAGCACAGCCTGTTACCCATAGCGCTACTATCGCCACTATCCACTTTTTCATCGTATCATGCTCCGCGCTCAGTCATCGATGTGAGACAAGTGTGTCATTAAGGGTATCGGTTGATTTCATTAAACCTTTACCTTTGATTGCTGGCTCTATTTAGGTACACAACTTGCATCAGCGTCTTTGCGTCATCTTTTTGGTAGGTCTTAACCCTACGCACTAATAGATTGAAAGCAATTTCCATACCCACTAAGTGAGATCTTGACTATGAAAACCCTTTTGGCGCGGTTAACGCTCATTGTCAGCCTGAGTGTCGCTCCTTGGGCGCACGCAGCGTGGTATGAAGTATCAGCCAGCACCCCGATACTCGAAAGCCAGCAAGCCGCCCGTGTTCGGGCACTTGAAGCCGCAACCTTTGATGCCATGCGCTTCGCCGGTGCCGATGTAGGCAGCTTGCAGCAACTCAAGCGATTTTACTCGCAAGTCAAGCTTGGTTATCAGTTTAGCGGCAATGCGGTGCGAGAAGTACAAGTGTTAGAAGAAGGCACGCAAGGCGGCAATTATGTTGTCAATCTGCGCTTAGATATCTATCCATCGGCAAACGCTTGCCACAAAACCCAGTATAAAAAAGGCATGGTATTAACACGTTTTCCGATTGTTTCCCCCCAACAAGCCGCATTAGGGGGCATTTATCAATTTGGCGATGACTTTTCAGTGCTGTTAGACCGTGAGATTAAACAGCACGCACAAAGCTTTATCGGGCGTGGTATCGCCAATGTCGATGTTTCGCCCAATGCGCCCCGCACGGTGGCCATGCTAGCGGAAGACAAAGACGCACAGTTTGTGATCACAGGCGCAATCACTGATTTATCTGCCACCACCGACGCCAGTGGCTTTGGTGAAGCACAAAATAACCGCCAACTGGCCGTCAATGTTCAGGCAATGGACAGTGAGAGTGGTGAGGTCATATTTCAACGCCGCTATCGCGATGTCGCCCAATGGCCGTTTGAACGCCATAGCCAAGTCGATACCCAGACCGCGCGCTTTTGGCAATCTCCTTATGGGCAAATGGCACGCCGAATGAGTCGAAATATATTGTTAGATTTGGAGTCGTCACTGTCTTGTCGCGCCAGTAAGCCAGAAATCGTCGCCCTCAAAGACAATATTGCACAAATCAATGTCGGGCGTATCAATGGGGTGAAACAAGGCGATCAATTAAACCTTTGGCACATTGCCTCGTTCACCGATGACTTAGGGATCGTCCGTACTCAACGTCGAAAAAGCGGGATCACCCTGACTGTTGCACGCGTTTATGAAAGCAGCGCTGAAGCCGTGGTTCAGCCTCAAACCTTAGCCGGCAGCATACAAATCGGCGACATAGTGACCAAAGGGATTAATTAAATGAAAACAGGCGCTTAAATCGCGCCTATTTTTACGTATAATATCGATACGCTCTCATAGCTCAACAGGATAGAGCAGTCGCCTCCTAAGCGATCGATCGGGGTTCGAGTCCCTGTGGGAGCGCCATCCTCAATGCATGATTAATGCTGAATGAGTCATGCTAAAAAAGCGTAGGCATGTAGGTCGTTAAGAGCCACAAACTTAGCATCGCCATCACGCCAGCTAAAATGTCGTCCAACATGATCCCTAAGCCACCATGGATGTGCTTATCCAACCAGCTGATCGGCCAGGGTTTCGCCATATCAAAGATGCGGAATAACACAAAACCGGCTAAAACGATTTGCCAATCGGTGCTGGGTACCAAGGCCATGGTTAGCCAGAATCCTACGAACTCGTCCCAAACGATCGCGCCATGATCATGCACTTGCATATCTTTCGACGCCCGCCCGCAAATAGCAATGCCGGCAAGGCCTCCGACAATAATGGCCACCCACAGCCCAAGGGTGCTGCTATAATTGATAAACGCAAGATAAAACGGCACCGCAAATAAGGTACCGACCGTCCCGGGTACAATCGGTGACAAACCACTACCAAAGCCAAGCGCAAGCAGATGGTAAGGATTGGTTAAAGACAAACGATGTTTAGGATCCGTCACAACTTGGCTCCTTAAAATGATCCCATCCAGACAGCATCCAATCGAGAGGCTGATTGTCTGCTACAAGTTCAAGGCGATGGCTGCCGGTTATTTGCCCGATGCATTGCACACTCACGCCACTATGCTTGAGTGCTGTGTCTAGTGTGCCACGGTGTAGCTCAGGAACAGTAAAACACAGTTCATACTCCTCACCACTGGTCAGGGCAAATTTTTGTGCCTGCTCGTCACTGGCTTGATCGGCCAACAAGGCTTCAGAAAGTGGTAATTGCGCCACATCGACTTTTGCACCAACACCGCTGGCGGTGAGGATGTGGGTTAAGTCTGCGTGTAGACCATCAGAAATATCAATCGCCGCTGACGCGATACCCCGCAATGCCTGTCCAGCAGTTACTCGGGGCTGAGCGCGATAATGACGATTGATTAATGTGGTTGCGCGAGCTTTATCAACCACTGTCTTGCCGAGAATATAATTAAGCCCGGCTTGGCTCTCACCCAGTGTGCCGGTCACAAAAATCCAGTCGCCCGGTTTCGCCCCCGCGCGCGTCAAGGCCTGCCCTTTAGGCACATGGCCATGTAAAGTAATGGTGATGCTTTTGGGCCCACGTGTGGTATCACCGCCAATCAGCTGGACCTGAAAATGCTCGGCAAGGGCCGTAAAGCCTTGGCAAAACCCTGCCACCCAAGCTTCATCGGGCTCTGGTAAGGTAAGCGCCAGTGAACACCACGCTGGTATTGCCCCCATTGCAGCCAGATCACTCAAGTTCGAGGCTAACGCTTTATGCGCCACATCAGAAGCACTCGCAGTCGGAAGAAAATGGGTCCCCTCCACCAGCGTATCTGTGGTCACCACTAACTGGCAGCCTTCAGGGACCTCGACCAACGCACAGTCATCACCAATGCCAAGAGCGACATCACGACGCTTGACCGGCTGACGAGCGAAATAGTCGCGAATCAAATCAAATTCGTTGCGTGTCATAAACACTATTTTGTTGGATAGAACAATAAAAAGGCCAGCAGTGCTGGCCTAATCGGGAAGGGATTAACGTAACCGCGGGTACGCTTTATCCAAGACGCCATTAACAAACTTATGACTGTCTTCTGCGCCAAAGCGTTTTGCCAGTTCAACGGACTCATTGATAACCACTTTGTAGGGGACATCGTCGCACTTGATCAGCTCATACATCGCAAGACGCAGCAGGGCATGCTCCATATCATCTAAGTCCTGCAAAGGACGTGACAAGTATGGGCGCRTCTTGCTATCCAGCTCTTGATGGCTAAGCGCAACACCGCTAAACAGATTACGAAAGTAAGCAACATCTGTTTCTGGTTCACGTAGAAGCGGCTCGGTTTTCTGATGCTCGTCTTCTTCTTCGTATTTATCTGCGGCAAGAAACGCGGCTTCAATATCAGCAACATTACCTTGCGCTAGCTGCCATGAATAGATGGCTTGCAATGCAAATTGGCGTGCATTACGTCGTGCGGCTGGTTTCACTTTAACCCCCATTTAGGATTCAATTTGGGACAGAACATTCACCATTTCAAGCGCGCTCAGTGCAGCCTCTGCCCCTTTGTTACCAGCCTTGGTACCTGCGCGTTCGATCGCTTGCTCAATGGTGTCGACCGTTAGCACACCAAATGCGACTGGGGTTTCAAACGCCAGTGCAACTTGTGCCAACCCTTTATTACATTCTCCGGCGACATAGTCAAAATGCGGTGTGCCACCACGGATCACTGATCCAAGTGCCACAATCGCGTCATAGCGACCGCTCTTGGCGAGCTTTTGGGTCACCACAGGCAACTCGTAGGCACCTGGGCAACGCACCACGGTGATATTATCGTCGTTGACTTGGCCTTGGCGCTTCAGTGCGTCAACCGCACCATCCAGCAAACTCTCGTTAATAAAGCTATTAAAGCGAGAGATAACAATAGCAACCTGCGCGTTGG
The DNA here is from genome assembly GCF_001995685.1 of Salinivibrio sp. IB282. Lineage (NCBI taxonomy): Bacteria > Pseudomonadati > Pseudomonadota > Gammaproteobacteria > Vibrionales > Vibrionaceae > Salinivibrio > Salinivibrio sp. IB282. The sequence goes on from NZ_MUET01000003.1 coordinate 75,629, forward strand.
GCGCGGCAAATGCCCCTTCGATTACGTTCATGAGCCTTCCTGTGACTTGCTTTCCGGAATGAGAAACCGCGCGATTCTACCACATTTTTATCCAATGGCACCATGTTCCGTGCCAGTAGATAATGGTGCCCATCGCGCGTCGTTGTTATACCTTATTCGGTGACGTATTCCACCACGTTCAGGCCAAAGCCAGACAGTGCGTGGTAGCGCTTGGTTGATGAAGACAGCAGGCGCATTTGCTTGACACCAAGATCCGCCAGTATTTGCGATCCAATCCCCACTCGGCGAGAGGTCCCCTGCCACTTGGCACCGGCCGGTTTCTCACCTTTATCTTGCGCTTCAAACGCTTTCACCTTGTTGACAATAGCTTCGCTGGTTTCTTCTTTACCCAGAATCACCAACACCCCGCCTTCCTCGCTAATCCTCTGCATCGCACGGCTCAGGCTCCAACTGCGCTCAGCGGTGCGGTCAGACTGGAGTACATCGGTAAAGGTGTCTTGCAGATGAACACGAACCAGGGTTGGATCGGCAGTGACTTCGCCTTTACACATCGCGTAGTGGATTTGATCATCGATGGTGTCACGATAGGTCACCAAATCAAATTCGCCAAACTCCGTCGGCAGTTTACAAGACGCCACCCGCTCGATGGTGGTCTCGTTGAGATTACGGTATTCAATCAAATCGGCAATGGTGCCCAGCTTGATGCCGTGCTTGTCACAGAACACCTCCAAGTCAGGGCGACGTGCCATGGTGCCGTCTTCATTTAAGATCTCAACAATCACAGAAGCTGGGCTGTAGCCACCTAAACGGGCCAAATCGCACCCTGCTTCGGTGTGGCCAGCACGGGTGAGTACCCCTCCCTCTTGCGCCATCAAGGGGAACACATGGCCCGGCTGAACCAAGTCAGCCGCTTTAGCGTCGGGGGTGACTGCGGCTTGCACGGTGCGCGCGCGGTCGGCCGCCGATATCCCTGTGGTCACCCCTTCGGCCGCTTCAATCGACACGGTAAAGGCGGTAGAAAATTGCGCGTTATTGTCGGACACCATCAAGGGCAGTCCAAGCTGCTGGCAGCGCTGCTGGGTCAGCGTCAAGCAAATCAATCCTCGGCCGTGGGTGGCCATAAAGTTGATCGCTTCTGGAGTCACTGCCTCTGCCGCGATGATCAAATCGCCTTCGTTCTCGCGATCTTCGTCATCCATCAACACCACCATTTTACCTTGGCGGATATCGTCAATGATTTCTTGAGCGCTACTAATTGCCATCTTGGGATCCTTATTTCAAAAAACCGGAACGGGCCAATGTTTCCAGGCTGATACCCGTTGATTGTGTCGGCTCAGCCGCCTTATCACCGAGCATCAATCGCTCGAGGTAACGAGCGATCACATCGACTTCGATGTTTACCTTGCGCCCGGGCGCAAAGTGCTGAATGGTGGTTTGCTCGGCGGTGTGCGGCACGATTGTGAGTTTGATATGGCTGCCATTCACTTCGTTCACTGTCAAACTGATACCGTCTACCGTGATAGAGCCTTTCAATGCCACATACTTGGCGAGATCAGACGGCAATGCAATCCAGTACTCCCAGGCACGACCCGTTTGACTGACTGATGTGACTTCACCCAGCCCATCAACATGGCCGGAGACCATATGGCCGCCAAAGCGGGTGGTCGGCAGCATGGCCTTTTCAAGGTTGACGTTATCTCCTACCGATAAAGCGCCCAGCGACGAACGCGCTAAGGTTTCCGAGGAGACATCGGCGCTATAGCCCGTTGCGGTCAATGCAACCACGGTTAAACATACTCCGTTGGTGGCGATGCTGTCACCCAATTTAACGTCGGCGAGATCAAGCTCGCCGCTGTCGATGGTCAAGATAACGTCTTGTCCTCGACGGCTTAGGGTTTGCACGCGCCCCATCGCTTCAATAATGCCAGTAAACATCGTCTTTAATACTCTTGCGTGGTCACAGCATGCTCAGAGAGCATGGCGGTTAAGCGAACATCGTCACCGATCACCTTCACCTGATTAAACTGGAAACGCGGTGCATCGTCCATCTGTTGCATCCCGTCTAACGCAACCAAGGGGCGACTATCGCCCCCTAACAACATTGGCGCTTGGTAAACGATCAGCTCATCAACTAACGATTCGGTGAGTAACTGAGCCGCCAGCCTCGCGCCCGCTTCAACCCATATTTTGTCAATATTATGCTCGGCCAGGGCGCGCAGAATGGCAGACAATGACGCACCTGGCATCACCCACTCTTGAACGTTATCCGGCCACAGCTGGTTACTCGGCGTATCAACAACACGGATCACATCGCCCTCTAGTTGATAAACAGTCGCATCAGGAGAGGTTTTATTGTCTTTATCCAAAATTATCCGTGTGGGCTGACGCAAGGATGGCTGCGGGTAGGTATCGAGAATGTCAGCGGGAAGCTGACCATTGCGAATATTTAAGCTAGGATCATCGGCAAGCACCGTGGCACTGGTTGATAAAATGGCGCTGGCTTGCGCGCGAAATGCTTGCACATCGGCACGCGCGGGCTCACCGGTAATCCATTTACTTTGCCCATTCGCCAATGCCGTGCGCCCATCAAGGCTTCCCGCCAGTTTAAGCTGCACATACGGCATTTTAGTTTGCATACGTTTGATAAAACCAGGGTTCAGCGCTTTTGCCTGTTCAAGCATCACGCCCACAACCACCTCAATGCCTGCTTCTTGTAACCGTGCGATACCACGTCCAGCCACTTTAGGGTTTGGATCTTGCATCGCGCACACCACGCGGCTGACGTTGGCGGCAATTAAGGCATCGCAACACGGCGGCGTACGACCATAGTGAGAGCAAGGCTCTAAGGTGACGTAAGCTGTCGCGCCTTGTGCGCGTGCTCCCGCAGCCTTTAATGCATGCACTTCAGCGTGCGGGCCGCCGGGGGCGATATGAAACCCTTCACCGACCACTTCGTCGCCCTGTGCAATCACACAACCAACATTGGGATTAGGCGTGGTGGTATAGCGACCTTGGGCTGCGAGCGCTAACGCGCGCATCATCATGGTTTTATCGCGTTCGCTTTGACTCATTTTTGCAACCGTGCGATTTCTTCGCCAAATTCACGAATGTCTTCAAAACTATGGTACACAGAGGCAAAACGAATATAAGCCACTTTATCTAGCTCCTTGAGCGCTTCCATCACCAAGTTCCCCACCATGGCAGAGCCAATTTCGCGCTCTCCGGTAGCGCGCAAACGTGACTTTATACCGTTGATCGCTTTTTCAATGTCATCGGCGCTCACTGGGCGTTTTTCTAATGCGCGTTGAATGCCGCCACGTAGTTTCTCTTCGTCAAACGGTTCTCGGTTGCCGTTGGTCTTAATCACCCGTGGCATCACTAACTCTGCCGTTTCGAACGTGGTATAACGCTCTGCGCACGCCAAACATTGGCGACGACGGCGAACTTGGTGACCATCAGCCACAAGACGAGAATCGATCACTTTGGTGTCGGTAGTACCACAAAATGGACAGTGCATGAGTGTCGCCTCCTCAATATCGTCTTGCTAGTGTAACCGATTTGCAGCGATGAAAAAGCCTATTGAAGAGGACTTTATGGTGGTTTTGTGTGCTAAACAAACCCTTTAAGGTCGGTGATGCCAGTAAAAACAAAAAAGACGCCCGAGGGCGCCTTACAACCTATTCATTTTCGTGCCAATAATTAGGCATACACAGGCAGGCGACGGCAAATCGCTTGCACTTTTTCTTTGGTCTCGGCAATCACTTGCTCATTACCGATGTTATCCAAGACATCACACATCCAGTGCGCAAGCTGTTCGGCATCTTGTTCGGTAAAGCCACGACGTGTAATCGCAGGCGTGCCCACACGAATGCCAGAGGTGACAAACGGACTGCGTGGGTCGTTCGGCACACTGTTTTTGTTGACCGTGATGTTGGCCGCACCCAGTGCTGCGTCTGCTTCTTTCCCAGTGATGCCTTTATCAATTAAATCAACCAACAACAGGTGGTTGTCAGTGGAATCCGATACGATTTTATAACCGCGGGCTTGGAAGCCTTTAACCATCGCGCGTGCGTTATCAATTACGCGCGCTTGGTAAGCCTTAAACTCAGGCTCCATCGCTTCTTTAAACGCCACCGCTTTACCCGCAATCACGTGCATCAGTGGGCCACCTTGCCCACCAGGGAACACCGCAGAGTTAAGCTTTTTATAGAGGTCTTCACCGGCATTCGACAAGATCAAACCACCGCGAGGGCCCGCCAGGGTTTTGTGGGTGGTGGTGGTGACCACGTGCGCGTGTGGCAAGGGATCAGGATATACGCCCGCCGCAATCAGACCTGCGACGTGCGCCATATCCACCAACAGCCATGCACCGACTTTATCAGCGATTTCACGCATGCGCTTCCAATCCACCACTTGTGAGTAAGCAGAGAAGCCACCGATCAGCATTTTGGGTTTGTGCTCCAGCGCCAGCTGTTCCATTTGCTCGTAATCGATCTTGCCCGCTTCATCAATGCCATAAGGGATCACATGATAATGCTTACCAGAGAAGTTGACCGGCGAGCCATGGGTTAAGTGACCACCATGCGCCAAGCTCATACCTAAAACCGTGTCGCCTGGATTTAGCAGGGCCATATAAACCGCGCTATTCGCTTGTGAGCCTGAATGAGGCTGCACGTTGGCATACTCACAACCAAACAACTCACACGCGCGCTCAATCGCGAGCGCTTCCGCTTTGTCTACGTACTCACAGCCACCGTAATAACGCTTACCTGGGTAGCCTTCTGCGTACTTGTTGGTCAGTTGAGAGCCTTGCGCTTCCATCACGCGTGGGCTGGTGTAGTTTTCTGATGCGATCAGCTCAATGTGTTCTTCCTGGCGCGCCGTTTCTTCTTCAATGGCGGCAAACAGGGCGGGATCGTAATCCGCGATATTCATGTCACGCTTTAGCATTTGTCTCTCCTGACTTAACATTGGCGGGCAATAACCCCAAAAGCGAACGCTAGGGCGCTTTCAACTCCCCTAGCAAAAACGTGTGCTGGCGTGATGGCTTCGATCACCCCTTGGCTTAGTCGCCTTAACATGACAAATCAAAGCGATTAAGCCAAGGAAAATTGTTCATTCCAGGCACCTACGCAAACGTTTTCGTTACCGCTATGAGTGCGTTTTCTATTCTACAAAAAATCCATCCTGTCAGGTAGTCTGTGTCACATTTTTTTATTGCGCATGGCGATGATAATGGCCGGGCGTCAACGCACATGGTCGGTGTAAAGATTTTACAGCTGAGTATCATAATGCTGACGTTCTACATTCACGTGATTTACCTCATCGGCTTTCTCTTCGACCTAATTGGCGATAAAATCCGCGCCCGATTATCCCATTAACTTTTTTACCGCCAGCCCGCTGGGTTTTGGCGGCCTTTTTGTTGTAATCACGTTTTTGTTTTTATCACGCTAATTAAGTAGGGAGAAGCCGTGTGAGTCAGTACCAACACAGCTTTAAAGAAGACATTATTGCTATCGCCTCGGGCGCGTTTCTAGTCGCCCAAGGGGTGTTTTTTTTGCAACAAGCCGGACTTTTAACCGGCGGGACCACTGGTCTTGCCTTGTTGGTCAGCCAGTTTACCGACCTATCGTTCGGTACTTTATATTTTCTGTGTAATTGCCCGTTTTATTTAATGGCTTGGTTTCGTATGAGCCCGCGCTTTGCTGTGCGCAGCTTACTCGCCGGTGGCGCGGTATCGGTGATGGCTGATCATATTGCCTACTTCTTTGAAATTACCTGGCTGGCCCCTGCGTACTGTGCGGTGATTGGTGGTTTGCTAATGGGCGTCGGCATGCTGATGATTTTCCGCCACAATGCCAGCTTAGGTGGCTTTAACGTGCTGGTACTCTATTGTCAGGACAAGTTTGGGATCTCGGCAGGAAAGCTACAAATGGGCATCGACTGCACCATTCTCGCGTTATCTTTCTTCCTCATCGATTTAAACCTGCTGATGTGGTCGGTGGTTGGCGCAATCGTACTCAACTTAGTCTTGGCAATGAACCACAAGCCTGGGCGCTATCAAGCGCACCCTGCTAACCCTGGCGCTTAAGCGCCCTTTAACGCCAAGCAATACAATAAGACGGCGCAAAACAACAAAGCCAAGCATGATGCTTGGCTTTTTCGTACTGACTTGATTGCACTCAGACGCGTGATTAAATCGCTTCTTCGTCTTCCTCACCGGTACGGATGCGCACCACGCGCTCAACATCAAAGACAAAGATTTTGCCATCACCGATTTTACCGGTTTGTGCGGTATCAATAATGGTATCGACACACTGCTCGGCTACATCGTTACTGACGATCACTTCRAGCTTCACCTTAGGCAAAAAGTCGACCATATATTCGGCGCCACGATACAGCTCGGTATGGCCCTTTTGACGACCAAATCCCTTTACTTCTGAGACAGTCATCCCCGTGATGCCCACATCAGCTAGCGCTTCGCGCACGTCATCGAGTTTAAATGGCTTGATGATGGCTTCAATTTTTTTCATTGTGTTATCCCTCTCGTTGGCCGCAGCCGGTCCTGATGGATCAAGTGTTTAGCTGAAATTGTATCGCAGCATGATAAAAAATCATCCATCGATTCACGCATAATACAAAAAAGCCGCCAATCGATGGCGGCTGATATCCTATTTCGCGATTAACCTAGGGTCACTCGCGCGTTGCGGAACATGCGCATCCACGCACTGTCTTCGCCCCAATCATCCGGGTGCCAAGAGTTGGCGACGGTACGGAATACCCGCTCAGGGTGCGGCATCATAATGGTGACGCGGCCCGACTCTGTGGTCAAAGCGGTAATGCCACTGGGTGACCCGTTCGGGTTGGCCGGATACGCTTGTGTTGGCTGGCCGTGATTATCGGTGTAACGTAGCGCCACCGTGCCTGACGCCTCAATCGCCGCCAGATGATCCGCATCGCRCACTTCCACGCGTCCCTCACCATGCGATACCGCAATGGGCATCCGTGACCCCGCCATCCCAGCAAAGAAGGCGGAGGGGCTTGATTGCACTTCCACCATGCTAAAGCGGGCCTCAAAGCGCTCGGACTCGTTACGAACAAATCGTGGCCAGTGTGCGGCGCCTGGGATCAGTTCATGCAGGTTCGATAACATCTGACAGCCATTACACACGCCAAGTGCCAAGGTGTCTTCACGACCAAAGAAGGCACTAAATTGGTCGCGCGCACGGCTGTTAAACAGAATGGATTTCGCCCAACCTTCACCAGCGCCTAACACGTCACCGTAAGAGAAACCGCCACAGGCCACCAGCCCTTGGAAACCGTCCAAACTGACGCGTCCTGAGAGAATGTCACTCATATGAACATCCACGGCGTTAAATCCAGCGCGATCGAAGGCGGCGGCCATTTCCACATGCGAATTCACGCCTTGCTCACGCAAAACAGCCATAGTCGGTTGTTGGCCAGTAGCGATATATGGCGCAGCAATATCTTGGTGCACATCAAAGCTCAGGCTGGCGTGCAAACCGGGATCGGTCGCTTGTTTAGCGTCAAACTCTTGGCGTGCACAATCTGGGTTATCGCGACGCGCTTGCATCTGATAGGTGGTTTCGGCCCAAATCTGACGTAGGTGCTGGCGACTGGCTTGATAGATAGGTGCCTCACCGTGACGCAAGATAATTTCATCGCTATCACTTAGGCCGCCAATCAGGTGGCTGCATGCGGTCAATTGATGTTCGGCCAACACCGCATTAACGCGCTCGAGATCTGGCGCTGCCACTTGGATCACCGCACCCAGCTCTTCGTTAAACAACACTGACAAGGCATCGTCGCCTAAACGGGCGATGTCGACGTCGATACCGGTGTGGCCGGCAAACGCCATTTCTGCCAAGGTAACGAAAAGTCCGCCGTCGGCTCGGTCGTGATATGCCAATAGCTTTTGCTCTGCCACCAAGGTTTGCATCGCATTGAAAAAGCCTTTTAGGCGGGCGCTGCTGGTGACATCGGCAGGCTTATCGCCCAATTGATGATACACCTGAGCCAACGCAGTTGCGCCCAGACGCTGCGCCCCTTCACCGAGGTCTATCGCAATCAGCTGACTATCACCTTTATCGGTACGTAATTGTGGGGTCACGGTACGACGCACATCTTCCACACGCCCAAAGGCGGTGATGATCAGCGACATCGGCGCGGTGACAGTTTTATTTTCATCGTCTTGCTGCCACTGGGTTTTCATCGACATTGAGTCTTTACCCACCGGAATGGTCAGTGACAACTCAGGACACAGCTCCTCGCCCACGGCTTTGACCGCTTCGTACAAACCAGCATCCTCGCCCGGATGACCCGCCGCGGACATCCAATTGGCAGACAGTTTAATGTTGGTCAGGCTACCAATATCGGCACAGGCGATATTGGTGAGTGCTTCCCCGACCGCCATTCGGGCAGAGGCAGCAAAGTCGAGCAAGGCTGCAGGCGTTCGCTCACCCATCGCCATCGCTTCGCCGTGATAACTGTCATAGCTGGCCGCCGTCACCGCACAGTTAGCGACCGGTACCTGCCACGGACCGACCATTTGGTCACGGGCAACCAGTCCAGTCACCGAGCGGTCACCGATGGTGATCAAGAAGGTTTTCTCCGCCACCGCCGGCAAGCGTAAAACACGCTCACAGGCTTGTGCCAGCTCTATATCTTGGGGGTTAAGCGCAACACCTGTCACTTGCTGACGCGTGACATCACGGTGCATTTTGGGCGCCTTACCCAACAGAATATCCATCGGCATATCGATAGGGCTATTACCGAAGTGGCTGTCGTCAAGCGACAGGTGACGCGCATCGGTGGCATCACCAATCACTGCGTACGGGGCGCGTTCACGCTCACACAGGGCTTCAAAACGCGCCAGGTTTTCGGGTTTGACCGCCAAGACATAGCGCTCTTGTGACTCGTTACACCAAATGGCGAGCGGGCTCATTCCCGGCTCATCATTCGGAATATCACGCAGGTTAAAGCGTCCACCGCGGCCGCCATCATCGACCAGCTCTGGCATGGCATTGGACAGGCCACCCGCGCCCACATCATGGATAAAGGCAATTGGATTGTCCTCACCAAGCTGCCAKCAACGATCGATCACTTCTTGGCAGCGACGCTCCATTTCTGGGTTCTCACGCTGAACCGAGGCAAAGTCTAAGTCTTCCGCCGACTGGCCGGATGCCATCGACGATGCTGCTCCACCACCAAGGCCGATGTTCATCGCCGGGCCACCTAACACAATCAGTTTGGCCCCCACATCAATCTCACTTTTTTGCACATGGCCGTCACGGATGTTCCCCATTCCGCCTGCGAGCATGATCGGCTTGTGATAGCCACGCACTTCTTCTCCGGCATGTGAGGTGACTGATTGTTCATAGGTACGGAAATAACCCAGCAGGTTAGGACGGCCAAATTCGTTGTTAAACGCCGCGCCGCCCAAAGGGCCTTCCAGCATAATATCGAGCGCAGAGGCAATGCGCTCAGGCTTGCCATAGTCTCGCTCCCACGGCTGAATGAAGCCCGGAATTTTGAGGTTAGAGACGGAAAAACCGACCAATCCTGCTTTGGGTTTTCCCCCAGCACCGGTTGCCCCCTCGTCACGAATTTCACCGCCAGAGCCGGTCGCCGCGCCTGGCCAGGGTGAAATCGCGGTGGGGTGGTTATGGGTTTCCACCTTCATCAAAATATGGGCAGGCTCATGATGATACTGATAGCTGTGGCTCTCTGGGCTAGGGAAAAAGCGCCCAACGTTTGAGCCCGTCATCACGGCCGCGTTGTCTTTATACGCCGACAGCACGTTATCTGGGGTTTGCTCGTAGGTGTTTTTGATCATCTTAAACAGCGATCTGGGCTGCTTTTCACCATCAATAGTCCAGTCGGCGTTAAAGATTTTGTGGCGGCAATGCTCAGAGTTGGCTTGCGCAAACATCATCAGTTCGATGTCGTTAGGATTACGCCCCAGCTGGGTGAAGTTCTCGACCAGATAGTCAATTTCGTCTTCTGCCAGTGCCAACCCTAAGGCTTGGTTGGCCTCGACTAAGGCGACGCGGCCACCCGAGAGAATGTCTACGCTATGCATCGGCGCAGGTTCCGCTTGCTCGAACAGCACTGCGGCAGCCTCAAGCTCGCTGAACACCGTTTCCATCATCCGATCGTGCAACAATCCGATTAAGGTCGCGTGTTGCTCATTGGTCAAAGGCGCAGATAACTGAATATAGTACGCCGTCCCGCGCTCCAAGCGTTTGACCGCATCCAAGCCGCAGTTATGGGCAATATCCGTCGCCTTGGAGGACCACGGCGACAAGGTGCCTGGACGTGGGGTCACAAGAAACAGCGTCCCTTCCGGGGCATGCGGTGGTAAGGTTGGTCCGTAAGTCAGTAGCTTTTCGAGCTTCTCGCGACTGGCGCTATCCAAAGGCTGATGCAAATCGGCAAAATGAATAAACTCAGCATACAGTGCCGTGACAGGTAACTGGTGTGCTTGGCAGCTCGCCAGTAATTTGTTTACACGAAACTCAGACAGTGCGGGGGAACCACGCAAAATATCCATGTGCGTACGTCTCTCGTTAGCGGTAAATGAAAGGGGTATACCCAAGTTATCGCACCCTGGCACCATAACTTGGGTATCACCACTGACCTTGCCGCAATGGCAGTTGTCACGGTTATATTTAACGGTAAGCGCGGATACCGTTCACGCATTACGCATAAAGCGAATTCACTGAGAACTCCGAGTGATGCGCCGCTCAACCCGCGTTTTAATGCTGGCATTTTGCCCAAGCGGCCGCCATTATAGGGGAAAACCGTCAACGACAACACACCTCACGCAACCGTTTGCGCAAAAAATTTTCCCTCTATCGGTCTGACGTCTATTCACGTAGAATGACGCGTCTATCGATCAGCGCTAGCGGTTTGATGCTGGCATGCAACAGTGAGCGACAGCCTTTGACACAGCGTGACTTTTCTTTGCGATCATGGATGATTAGCCTAACGGTACTTGTGCTTAGCCTCGCCGTCACAGGCTGTGATTGGACCTTCGACGATCGTACCGTTCTAGAAAAAATCCGTGACCGCGGCGTTTTAAGAGTCGGGACACTCAACAACGAACTCTCATACTATATAGGTCCTGATGGCCCCACCGGGCTAGATTACGAGCTTGCATCACGTTTTGCTGATAAGCTCGGGGTAAAACTGGAAATGGTGCCGACCTACACCTTGTCCGGGCTCTTCCCTGCTCTCAAGCGCGGTGATGTGGATCTGATTGCCGCTGGCCTTACCATTACCGACCAACGTTTAGCCCAGTTTCGCCCTGGCCCCGCCTACTACTTTGTCAGCCAACAAGTGGTGTACAAAAAGGGACATTGGCGCCCACGCGATGTCGATGACTTTAACCGTGACGATGCCACCATGGCGGTAGTGGAAGATTCTAGCCACGACCTCACCCTGCAAGCGCTAAAACAAGACCACCCCGATCTCAGCTGGAAAGTGGTGCAAGACGCCGACGATGATGAGCTGCTTAAACAAGTCGCAGACGGTGAGATTGACTTTACCATTGCCGATTCCGTCGATATTGCCTTGATGCAACGCACCCACCCAGATATTGCCGTCGCCATGGCCCTCAGTGAGGACGAGCCTGTCGCCTGGTTTATGAAAAAACAAGGCGACAGCAGCGCCTATGCCTTGATGGTCAATTTTTTTGGTGAGATCAACCAAACTGGCGAATTGGCTATCTTAGAAGAGAAGTATTTTGGTCACGTCGACCAATTTGATTACGTCGATACCCGCGCCTTTTTACGGGCATTAGAGAGCAAGTTGCCTAAATGGGAGCCGCTTTTCAAAAAGCATGCGAACGATTTTGATTGGCGCTTGCTGGCGGCCCTATCGTATCAAGAGTCACATTGGAACCCACGGGCGATCTCGCCCACCGGGGTGCGCGGTATGATGATGCTCACCCTGCCGACTGCTAAATCCGTGGGTGTGCGCAATCGTCTCGATCCGGAACAAAGTATTAAAGGCGGCTCGCTTTACTTGCAACGCGTACTTGACCGTGTGCCTGCCAGTGTCAATCCACATGAGCGCATTTGGTTTGCCCTCGCCTCTTATAACATTGGGTTTGGCCATATGATGGACGCACGCCGACTCACTGACGCACAAGGGGCCGACCCTAACTCTTGGAGCGATGTAAAACAGCGCCTACCTTTATTAGCCAAGCGTCAGTATTACACTCAAACACGCTATGGTTACGCACGTGGCTACGAGGCGCTTAGCTACGTCGAGAATATTCGCCGCTATTACCAAAGTATTCTAGGCTATGAGAAAGCGCATATAGAATCTCTCGATAGCCAACAAGTTGAAGATCTCGGTGGCCTACAAACGATCGTCGCCCCTGATGAGTCGTCGGAAAATGCCCCCGAGCAAACAACCGAGCAAGCGCCAGATTCGGCGTCATCACAGTCAGAGGATAACTCGACACCGCAATCAGACACGCAACCACAATGAGGGCAGCATGGTTCCAAGAAAACGGCTGGTGAAACAGAGCTTTCGCAAAAACAATATTTCATCCGCTAACCGGCGTAAGCGGATGCGCCAAAATATGCACAAAAAGGTGCTTTGGCGACAACGTGCCTTCGCGATTCGTGAATTTGCCGCCTTTGATGACGCGTTCTAGGACACCTTGCCTGAGTCAGGTAAGCAAGATTGAGATTGACAGGCTGCTTTTTTAGCGGCCTTTTTTTCGGCGCGACGACGGCGGAAAAAGGCTTGTAATTGCGCACGGCATTCGGTTTCTAGCACCCCGCCCTCACTGTGCACATGGTGATTCACACCCTCATAGCTCAGCAAGTTCATTACCGAACCGGCAGCCCCCGTTTTGGGATCCGGCGCGCCAAAGTAGACTTTTCTGACACGGCCATGCACGATCGCTGCCGCACACATCGGGCACGGTTCGAGTGTCACATAAAGATCCGCGTCTAATAAACGATAATTCCCCAGCACTTGGCCGGCTTGGCGTAAGGCCATGACTTCGGCATGGGCGGTGGCATCATGCTGGGTAATGGTTCGGTTCCACCCCGTGCCCACCACCTCACCTTGATACACCACCACGGCGCCGACAGGTACTTCACCCTCTTGCTCCGCCTTGTCTGCTAGCTGGATCGCTTGGCGCATATAGACGTCGTGCTCGCTATCCGACGCATGTGGATCTTTCATTCCAACCTCTATGACTCACAACCTAATACGCCCTCAGTATACGATACAAATAAGCCGGCTCGAAGGCCGGCTTAAAACACTCAACGCACAACAGCGTATTACTGCATCAAGTATTGGTAACTGGCTTGAATGCCCAGAGGTAATCCGAATGCCCAGTACGCCAACAAGAACAAGGTCCAACCTACCAGCATGGTAAGCGAGTAAGGGATCATCATTGACGCCACGGTGCCAATGCCTGTTGCTTTGACATAGCGCTGGCAATACACCACCACCAGTGGGAAGAACACCATTAATGGCGAGATAATGTTCGACACGGAATCACCCACTCGATAAGCCGCTTGCGACAATTCAGGGGAAATGCCCACGACCATTAACATCGGCACGAGAATCGGTCCAATCAGACCCCATTTCGCTGACGCAGAACCGATTAACAGGTTCACGAGTGCGGTGAGCAAAATCATCCCCACAATCGTCATCTCACCTGGCAGGTTCATTGACTGCAACAGCTCCGCGCCATTCAGCGCTAACAAAGTACCAATATTTGATTGGGTGAATGCGGCTAAGAATTGCGCGCAGAAAAACGCCATCACCATATACGCACCCATGGTCGCCATGGTGTCAGACATGGATTTAATCACATCTTGACTGGTTTTAAAGGTGCCCGCGGTTTTGCCATAAACAATGCCTGGAATGATAAACAGCACAAAAATCAGCGGCACGATCGATTGCATAATCGGTGCATCAAACGCGGTCAGCTCGCCCGCCGGAGAGCGAAGCGGGGACGTTTCTGGCCACGAGGCCGCCACCAGCGCAGCGATCCCTAGTAGCATCGCCAGACCAGCACGATTAAAGGCTTTACCTTCAATCGCCGTAAAAGAGCCCAAATCCGGTGCCTCTTCAGCATCCTCATCAATCGGTGTGCGATTTAAGCGTGGCTCGACAATTTTCTCAGTCACAAACCAGCCCAGCGCCACGATTAAAATCGACGACAAGCCGGTGAAATACAGGTTCGCAAGCGGGTTTACCTGGTAGCTATCGTCCAACACATGCGCGGCAGATTCAGTAAAACCGGCCAGCAATGGATCAATCCCTGACGGAATAAAATTGGCCGAAAACCCACCCGATACGCCAGCAAAGGCGGCGGCAATACCGGCCAGAGGATGACGACCCGCCGCGTGGAAGATAATCCCGCCGAGTGGGATCACCAGCACATAGCCAGCATCTGCGGCGGTGTGGGAGACAATCGCCACTAAAATCAGCATAGGTGTGAGCGCTTGCTTCGGCGTTACACTCAGCATTTTCTTGAGGCCGGTGGTAATAAAGCCGGACTGATCGGCCACACCTACACCAAGCATCGCCACCAAAACTATCCCCAGCGGCGCAAATCCAGTAAAGGTGTCAACCATATTGGCTAAAAAGTGGGCTAGCGCATCGCCGGTGAGCAGGTTTTTGACTTGGACAGCATCACCAGTCAAAGGGTGGACTGAATCAAAAGAGATCTGAGAGAGAATAGCTGACAATACCCAGACGGTGATCAGCCCCCAAAAAAACAATAACGCGGGATCCGGAATGCGGTTCCCTGCCCGCTCTATCATGTTCAAAAACCGATCCATGCCGCGCGGCTGGCCAGCATCGGCTGAGTCGCTTATGTGTTGGCTCACTGTTTACTCCATTTTTCGATGTTGTGTCTTTGCTTACCTGCTGGAGCAGGTTTTAGTGACATTAAAATGACAAACTTTCACCAGTAAAGCAAAAAACAGCATAGTTAGCCATAAGTAAGCCAGTTAACCAAATGTTAAATTGTTTTTTAATTAGAAAAGCAGCACAAAAAACGGATGCTTACAGGGCGCGCTGAAATATTTAGAAACAAAAAGACCGCTGGCGTGGGATAGGCATATTGATCCTTAGCACTCTGCAGTAGCGACTTTATAATGGAGGGACATCAATGGTAGGAGAGCACCATGAAATCCATTTCGCGTATTACTAAAGCCCCAGCAGCACACTGGGTAGGCAATGGTTTCCCAGCCCGTTCGCTATTTTCCTATCACCATCAAGCGGCGGAGATGAGTCCCTTTTTACTGCTGGACTATGCCGGTCCAATGCACTTTCCTGCCGATGGCGTGAAGCGAGGCGTGGGTGAACACCCCCATCGCGGCTTTGAAACCGTAACCATTGTGTATCAAGGCGAAGTAGAGCATCGTGACTCCACTGGTAAAGGCGGCGTGATTGGCCCCGGGGATGTGCAGTGGATGACCGCAGGCAGCGGCATTATGCATGAGGAGTTTCATTCCAGTGTGTTCAGCCACACTGGCGGCGAGCTGCAAAYGGTGCAGCTGTGGGTCAACCTTCCCAAACAAGACAAAATGACCGACCCAAGTTATCAAGGCATTAAAAAAGCCGATATCCCCGAGGTTACCCTGGCCGATAAGGCGGGCACATTACGGGTCATTGCCGGTGAGTTTGACGGTTATCAGGGGCCGGCCAGAGCCTTCAGCCCTATGCAGGTTTGGGATATACGACTAAACGCTGACGGGAAAACGCAGCTTACACTCCCCCAAGACTGGACCACCGCGGTGGTAGTGCTGGAAGGTAAAGTCAGTATCAACGGAACTGACCCAATTGGCGACGCCGATATGGCACTGCTTAGCCGCCAAGGCCGCGAGGTCGCATTGCACGCCTCACAAGATAGCGTGATTTTGCTACTCAGTGGCGAGCCCATCACCGATCCCATCGTCGGTCATGGCCCTTTTGTGATGAATACCAAGCAAGAGATTTTGCAAGCGTTCAACGATCTGCAAGCAGGTAAATTCGGACAGTTATAAGGACTGAGCCAAGACGCTGTCATCCGCGAATRCCAATAGAAAAGTCCGCCATTTCGCGGACTTTGTTTTTTGAAACTGTTCTTACAACTCTAGCCCTGCCCAAAAGCCATTTTGCAGCTGCTCTACCCTCTCATAACTACAAAGGTTCTGACTTCTGAACTGAGCCCTGACCAATCCATCCGTATCCGCCGCCAATACGGTAATCCGGGTGATGGTCTCAGGGTTGGTAGCAGGCTCAGATAAGATCATTTTCAAATCGTATCCGAGCAAGAAGGCCCCTTGCCGCTCGGTATCATACTCTAAGCGCTCTGCTGGGATATAAGGCTCCCACAAACGATCCGCCTGAATATGCTGATACTCAAGAAGAATGGTTAGAAAGTCAGATGCGTCTTTGCTGCTCTCGTTCCCCCGCTCCTGCCAGGCAATCAGTTTTAGCAAAGTCAGCCCAGCCAAAGACGCAACTTTGATAATATCGCCCTGCCCTAGGTCTATTGATAAAGCGGCATCGTAAGCTTCATGAAATCCAGCTACCGTCATGGTGACAGCATGCTCCGGTGGCCATTGTATTTCACCTGCTTCATCGGCGATGGCACCAAAGGGAATAATATCAATTGGCAAACCACTGTCAGGATCTTTAAGCCGATGCGCTTTATTGGTCGCGCTTAATCCGGCATCCAACAAAGCATGTTTTACGCTGGAGAACGCGTCCCACCCCGGTACCAGAATGCCGGTATCAATATCCCGAGTCTGACGGCCGGGATCACGGCCAAACACATGATACAAAACGAGATCTCTTGCCGTTGCCCCAGCAACAAAAAATGGTACGCCAGTTTGCTGGGTTGTGCGGGTGATCAGTGTCAGTACAGACTCAAACCCGGGGTTCAGGCAGTGTTTTAAGCTGTAGATATTGCTCATTGATGCGTTCGGCAACCTCCTTGTTTCGGCTATCTCTACTTGCAAGTAGCTCAGCAACAGCCAGCAATGCCTTGGCATTGATATTGATATCCAGCGCCTTTCCCCAGAATGCAGGCACTACCCAAAGTCTGCCGGAAGCGTCTGGCTTTGCCTTGAGCAGCGCAAGCTTTTTTTGCAATGGTTCAAAGGTAAAGAGCTGTAACTCATAAGGCTGTAAATAGCGTGTCAGTTCATCGGCAGCGGCTTCTCCCCCCCAGCAATCCTTGGATGTTAAAGGGATGTCTCGCCAATCATCCGGCGCAACTAATTTTAGCCCTCCGAGCTTTGGCCTAAGTACGGTACGATAGTGTTCAATCCAGATCTGATAAAGGGCCTCTTTATCTAGAATGCGACGGGTACTACCCATACTGACAAGCTTTTCAGCCTCTAGGTATTTAAACCCCTTACTCACCATACCTAATGAGATATTCGCCATCTCGGCTATAGTTCGAAACGGCAGATGCAACACATCTTCCTGAACCAACAAAGGAAACAACAGCTTCATAAAACCTAACCCTGGATTTGCCGGCTGTGGAGTTGCAAGGTGGTTTTCAGTGCTGTTTTTCCCGTCAATCCATAGATTTAGCCCGTTAAAGCTCACGCGAGCATTACCGGCCTCATCAATAAAATTGATCGCGTTCTTGGTGCAAAAATCGGCGAGATGAGTCGTCAGTCTGTTACACACCAACAGATTGTCTGAGCGAGCAGCGCCTAGCAATGCGGATAGGCTTTCTTTACGGTGGATACGCTTTATTTCAGCGCTAAACGAGTAGCATTGGCCGTGCACTGTCAGAGTCACCTCGGCATCGGTGTAAGGCCCACCATCCGGCTCTGGAGCGAAAGTATACTCCCCTTGAATATGCGAAGGCAGATTATCCAAAGCTCGCATTAGTAGTGTCGAGTTCTCGTTCACACACAAATACCGTTCATGAATCATGAATAAATAATAGTCGTGAACATAAAATTCTGCAAGATAAGCGGAGAGCTTGAGTGAAGCAGGCACCGGTTAGCGTAACGCGCGACTGAAACTGCGTGATTACAATGCACAAGTTGGCGAAGTACTAGCCAACGTGAAAACGATGAACAAAGTCATAAGACTTGGTAGGCCTGTTAGCTACCGAGTTGATCGATGGGGGGCGGATAATCCCTTTGGATCAGTGCTTTATATTAATATCATTGATCAATAATGCCCCTCCCCCCATTAACACTAAATTTTCTTAAGTAATATTGGGAGTAGAGGCATCATGAGCAGCAGGGCGAGATCGCGAACGTTTTTTAACCAAAAAAGGATCGGTTTGACGATCACCTCTGGCTGTGATCATATAGGTCGATTCTAAAATAGTTCGGGATAGATACTGTGGATATCGATACATTTAAAGACTACTTCAGCACCGTTGATGATAATCGCCAGAGTGCCAAGATAACCTACCCACTATTCGACCTGCTTTTTGCTTCATTGTGCGCGGTGATTGCGGGGTCGAAAGGATGGTACGAGATTCGAGAATACATCCTAGGGCACCATGAGTGGTTTAAGCGTAACGGTATGTTTAAAGACGGTATTCCTGCCGATGATACCATCGCTCGCGCCATCTCTTCGATTGAACCGAGTGCCTTTCAAGCCTGCTTTATCGATTGGATGAAAGCTGTCCATCAAATGACGGATGGTCAGGTGGTCGCGATCGACGGTAAAACGCTGAGAGGCTCTTACAACCGTGAAGATAGAAGTAGTACGATCCACATGGTCAGTGCGTATGCCAGCGAAAACCACCTAGTGCTTGGGCAGCTCAAGACTGAAGAAAAAAGCAATGAAATCAATGCGATTACTGAGTTAATTCGCCTACTCGATTTACGCGGTGCGCTGGTCACTATCGATGCGATGGCCTGTCAAACGAAAGTTGCCAAAGCTATTGTTGAGCAAGGTGGTGATTACTTATTAGCGGTGAAACAAAACCAGGGAAAACTAGCGAACGCGATCACCGCGGCATTCAGTGAGCAACGTCGAACCTTCAATGACGATGTCGAGTTTGAATATGGTCACGGTCGTATTGAATCACGTCAGTGCTATGTGCTTGATAAAGCGTGCTTATCAGGCGACTTTACTCGTTGGCCATCACTGCAAAGCCTTGTCATGGTTGAGTCTTTGCGTGTTGAAAAAGGACGCCCGATGTCGCTGGAGTACCGCTACTATATCAGCTCAAAATCACTGACTGCCGATGAGGCAAGCCGTGCTATCCGCTCGCATTGGGGCATTGAAGCCATGCACTGGGTGTTAGATGTCAACATGGGTGAAGACGCCTGCCAAATTTATAAAGACAATGGGGCCGCGAACTTTGCCTGTCTGCGACACATGGCCTCAAACATGGTGCGGGCTGAGCCGACCAAGATCAGCTTGGTAGCCAAACAGAAGCGCTGTCTCATGAATCCCAGCTTCTTAGAGAAAGTTTTAGCCGCAGGCATACCGGCGATGGTTGAAAAATAAACACTCATGCGCTCGCCCTGACTCCGTTCCGAAGGTAAACCCGTGCCAGGTCATCAAAAAAACACCGAGCAGTGGTCAGCTGAAGCCAAGTTCGCCACCGTCATGGAAACAGCCAGTCTGTCAGAAGCCGAGCTGAGTCAATATTGCCGCGAGCGAGGCTTGTTCCCCGAGCAAGTCAAAGCATGGAARCGCGCTTGTATCAGCGGWGCAGGCCAAGC